>NZ_QKSO01000011.1:0-140498 GCF_003234215.1 Curtobacterium sp. MCSS17_006
ACCCCGCACCGAGCCACTTCCACCGCCCCGACCCACGAACTCAACACCGAGCCACCTCCACCGCCCCCACTGACGAACCCCGCACCGTGCGGCCCGCCACCCGACGTCCCGCACCGAGCGTCCGCGGCACCCGAACCCGGCACCCGAACCGGCCACCCGCACCCCGCAGCCCGTCCGCCGGACGCGATCCGGGCCTCCAGTCCGACCGGACCGACCACGCGCCTGTCGCGACGTCACCCGGTCCCGATAGTGTCGGAACGTGAGCAACGAGGCATTCGACGACCGCTACGAGCTGCGCGAGTTCGCGCCCGGGACGGACGACAAGGGGGCACCGAACGCCGAGACGGCAGCGTGGATGCAGGCCGTCGGGATGGGCTTCCACGAAGCCGACCCCGACGCCGAGGGCGCAGCCCGCATGGCGTCGCACTTCATCGCCGACGAAGAGACGTTCCTCGGGGTCTACGTGCGCGAGCCGTTCCCGGGGTCCGTCGACGAGACGTGGCCGGCCGGCACCTTCACGTGGTTCCGCAAGGCGCTGAGCTGGGGTGACGGTTCCTCCGTCGACACCCAGGCGATCTCCGCGGTCACCGTCCGACCGACCGAGCGTCGCCGCGGCATCCTGCGCCGGATGATGACGCACGCGCTCGAGCGCGGGGTCGCCGAGGGCTACGCCGTCGCGTCGCTGACCGCGTCCGAGGGCACCATCTACCGCCGCTTCGGCTTCGGCTGCGCCATCCGCGAGCGTGCTGTGCACGTGCGCCGCGAGCGCGCGCTGCCCCTGCTCGCCCCGACCTCCGGCACGGTGTCGGTCGTCACGCCGCAGTGGCTGGCCGACGGCCCGGGTAAGGCGGTCTTCGACCGGTTCCACGTCCGCACCCCGGGCTCGATGGTCCGCAACACCGGCACCTGGCCGATCGTGTTCGGCCTGCTCGGCCACGACGGGCAGAAGGCGAAGGACGTCCGTGCGGCGGTGCACCGTCCCGAGGGCTCCGACGAGGTCGACGGCTACGTGACCTGGCGCGTCAAGGAGGACCGCGGTTCCGACACCGCGCTCGAGATCGTCGACCTGGTGTACGCGGACGACCAGGCCTACACCGCCCTGTGGGAGTTCCTGCTCTCGGTCGACCTCAACGACGTCGTGAAGTACAACCGATCCCGCCTCGACGACCCCATCGTCGCGGCGCTCGGAGACAACCGTGCGTACGACGTCGACCACGAGGAGGACCACGTCTGGCTGCGCGTGCTCGACGTGCCGGCGGTGCTGGCCTCGCGGCCGTTCGCCGTCGACGGGTCGCTGACACTCGGGGTCACCGACGCGCTCGGCTTCACCACCGGCACGTACCGCCTCGACGTCCAGGAGGCCCGTGGCACCGTCACGCGCATCGCCGACGACGTCGACGTGGCCGGGTCTGACGTCCAGCTCGACGTCGCAGAGCTCGGTGCGCTGCTGATCGGGTCAGTCTCCCCCGTCACCCTGGCCGCCGCGGGGCTCGTCCGCGCTGCGGACCCGGCATCGGTGGAGCTGCTCCGCGCGATGCTGCTGCCGCCGCGGACGCCGCACGGCATCACGTACTTCTGATGGACGTCGCCCGGGTGGTGGGGCGCGCGGGCTGATGCGCTCTGGTGCGAGGTTCCCGATTCCGTGGCAGGCGGACGCGCTCGCACGGAGTACGGAACCTCGCACCACATGACCGGAGCGCGCCGCGGCCCTACGCCCGGCGCCGCACCCGCGGGTCGACGAACGCGTAGACCACGTCGACGATCACGTTCGCCGTGACGATCAGCAGCGCCGAGAACAGCGTGAAGCCGACGACCACCTGCAGGTCGAGCGTGTGCACCGCGTCGATGAGCAGCGCGCCGAGGCCCTGCATCGAGAACACCTTCTCGGTGATGACCGCACCACCGAGCAGCGACCCGAGGTCGAGCCCGAACAGCGTCACGACGGGCAGGATCGCCGTCCGGAGCCCGTGCCGCACGACGACCTGGCGCTCCCGCAGCCCCTTGGCCCGGGCGGTCCGGACGAAGTCCTGCGACATCGACTCGAGCATCTCGCCACGGGTCAACCGGGCGTAGATCGCAGCGCTGATGAAGGCCAGCACGCACCACGGCAGGATCAGGTGGGTGAACCAGCCGACCGGGTCGTCACCGAAGGCCACGTACCCGCTCGTCGGCAGGATCCCCAGCACGAAGCCGAACAGCAGGATGCCGAGCAGCCCGACCAGGTACGCCGGGGACGAGACACCGGCGACCGCGACCGTCATCACGGCTCGGTCGACGAAGGTGCCGCGGCGCAGTGCCGAGACGGTGCCGCCGAACACCCCGGCGACGAGCCACAGCACGGCGGCACCCACGGCGATCGAGGCCGTGACGGGCAGGCGCGCCAGGATCAGCTCGGTGACGCTCTCGTGCAGCTGGAACGAGTACCCGAAGCACGGTGCCGCGCACTCGATGACGCTGTTGCCGCTGCCGAAGGTCCGGCCGGTGAAGATGCCGGCCAGGTAGGCGCCGAACTGTGCGAGCCAGGGCTTGTCGGTGCCGAGGAACGCCTGGACCTCCCGCAGCCGGTCGGGGGTGCAGGGCTTGTCGCAGATCGCCCGCGCCGGGTTGGTCGGCAGGAGCATGAAGAGCGCGTACGTGATGGCCGCGACGACGAGCAGCACGACGGCGGCCCCGAGCACGCGGATCGCGAGGAACCGCAGGGTGGCGGCGTTCACGCGGTGCCCCCTCGTGGGTCGAGGGCGTCGCGCAGGGCGTCACCGAGCACGTTGAAGGCGAGGGTGATGAGGAACAGTGCGGCTCCGGGGAACACGAGGTACATGGGATCGGTCTGCACCCAGCCGATGGCGTCGCCGATGCTGCGGCCCCACGACGGCGTTGGTGGGTTGACGCCGACGGCCAGGAACGAGAGCGCGGCCTCGGCACCGATCATCGACGGGATCGAGATGGTCGCGTAGACGGTGATCGTCGCGGCGAGGTTCGGCAACAGCTGCGTGCGGATGACGTGCCACCGTCCGGCGCCCATCGCGGTGGAGGCGACGACGTAGTTGCGGCTGACGAGCGACAGCGTCTGCCCCCGCACGACACGGGCCACGGCCGGCCAGCCGAAGAACCCGATGACGAGCACGACGAGCACGGGCTTCGGGAACGACGAGGGCACGATCGCGGTGAGGGCGATCATGAAGACGAGCGACGGGAACCCGAAGATCACGTCGACGACCCGCGAGAGCACCCGGTCGTACCAGCCACCGAAGAACCCGGTCGTGACGCCGACGAGCACGCCGATGACGATCGACACCAGGGTCGCGGCGAGTCCGATGCCGAGCGACGTCCGAGCACCGTACGTGACGATCGAGAACAGGTCGCGCCCGGTCAGGGGCTCGACGCCGAACCAGTGCTCGCCGCTGATGCCGCCGCCCGGACCGCGCGGAGCGCCGAACGAGTTGAGCGCGTCGATGTCGTACGCGTACGGGTCCTGCCCGGACGCCTTCGCGATGAGCGGCGCCGCCACAGCGACCACCAGGAACACCGCGATGACGACGGCTGAAGCCACCGCCCAGCGGTCCTGCCGGACGCGTCGCACGACGGCCCGGAAGCCGGTCGTGCGGCCGGACGGTGCGACCGGTCGGTCGACGACGTTGGCCGTCACGAGGCCACTCCTTCCCATGCGCGCCACGCCTCGCGGCGAGCGGCCTGTCGCACGGGATCGGCGACGGGCGCTGCGGCGAGGAGCATGCGCGTGTAGTCCTGTTGCGGGTCGTCGAGCACGGCGTCGGTGCTCCCCCGTTCGACGATCCGGCCGTCGCGCAGCACGATCACCTGGTCGGCGAGCTGGCGGACGACGGCGAGGTCGTGGCTGATGAGCAGCATGCCGAAGCCGAACTCCCGCTGCAGCCCGGCGAGCAGGTCGAGCACGGCGGCCTGCACCGTCACGTCGAGTGCCGAGGTCGGTTCGTCGGCGATGACGAGTGCCGGCCGCAGTGCGAGCGCACGCGCGACGGCGACGCGCTGCCGCTGGCCGCCCGACAGCTGGTGCGGGAACCGCTCGGCCCACGTCGGGTCGAGCTGCACGGCGGTCAGCAGTTCACGGACCCGCTCGGCACGGTCGGCGGCGGAGTCGGTGCCGTGCACGAGCAGCGGTTCCGCGATGCTCCAGCCGATGGTCTGCCGCGGGTTGAGCGACGACGCCGGGTCCTGGAACACGATGCCGACCCGACTGCGCAGCTCGCGCAGTCGTCGTCCGCGAGCGGTGCGCAGGTCGCTGCCGTCCACCTCGACCGAGCCGGCGACGACGGGCACCAGGCCCGCGAGCGCGCGCCCGATCGTGGACTTGCCGGAACCGGATTCGCCCACCAGGCCGACGGTCTCGCCGGCGTGCAGGTCGAGGTCGATGCCGGACACGGTCGGTCCGCCGCGGCGCGAGTACCGCACGGCCACGTCGCGCAGGCGCGCCACGGGCGGTCTGGGCCCACGCCGCCGGTTCCGGTCCGACGCGCCAGCGGCGGACCGGCCGTGCCGGTGGGGAGAGGCGCGACTCGCGTCCGCCTCGTCGGTCACCGCAGCGGTCTTCGCGCTGGGCGACACCTCACGCGCGCCCGGAGCCGTGAGCTGTCGCTGGGCGCGTGAGCCGGGATCGCCGGCCCGGGCGTCCGGGTCCGCAGCCGGCGCTGCGGACGCGGGGCGCGCCTCCAGGCTGGGGACGGCCGCGAGGAGTTCGCGCGTGTAGTCGGCGGTCGGGTGGGCGAAGACCTCGGCGACGGTCCCGTGCTCGACCGGGTCGCCGCGGCGCAGCACCAGCAGGTCGTCCGCGACGTCCGCGACCACGCCCATGTCGTGGGTGATGAGCAGCACGGCGAGGGAGCGCTCGCGGCCGAGCCGCCGCAGCAGGTCGAGGATGCCGGCCTGCACGGTGACGTCGAGGGCGGTCGTGGGCTCGTCGGCGAAGAGTGCGACCGGGTCACCGGCCAGGGCCATCGCGATCATCGCGCGCTGGAGCTGGCCGCCGGACAGTTCGTGCGGGTAGGCCTTCCGGATGCGCTCCGGGTCGGCGAGCCCGGCGTCACGGAGCAGTTCGTCGACGCGTGCCCGGACCCCGGCGCGGTCGAGCCCGGTCGGGTGCGCTCGGACGGCCTCGGCGATCTGCGTGCCGATCGACAGGACGGGCGTGAACGAGTTCATCGGCTCCTGGAACACCACGCCGATGCCCGCACCCCGGACGGCGCGGACCGTCTCGACGGGGGCACCGATGAGTTCCTCGCCACGGAACCGGGCGCTGCCCGACACCGAGGCCTGCGGCGGCAGGAGCCCGAGCACGCTCATGGCGCTGACGGACTTGCCCGAGCCGGACTCCCCCACCAGGGCGAGGACCCGGCCGGGCGTCAGGTCGAAGGAGACGTCACGGACGACGGGCTCCGCGTCGCCGAACGCGACGCGGAGCCCCTCGACCTGCAGGATCGGTTCGGTCACTGCTTGAGCGAGACCTTGAGGTAGTTCGGGTACGCCGGGAAGTCCGCGATCTGGAAGTTCTGCACGTTCGAACCGGCCAGGAAGGACTGCTTCGCGTAGATCAGCGGCACGACCGGGGCGTCGGCCATGATCTTCTGGTCCGCCTGGGCCCAGAGCTTCTGCGCGTCGTCCTGGTCGACCGTGGAGCTGGCCTTCGCGATGAGGGCGTCGACCTCGGGGTTGCTGTACTTCGAGACGTTGTAGCCGCCGCCACCGATCTGCGACGAGTCGTACAGGGGCTGCAGGTTGGCGTTCGCGCTCGGGAAGTCCGGCTGCCAGCTCGACAGCGACAGGTCGAAGTCGGTGCCGTTGGTGGTCGCCTGCGTGAAGGAGTCGTAGTCGAGCGGCTTGAGCGTCACGGCGATGCCGGCACGCTTCAGGCCGGACTGCAGCGCCTGCGCCTGCGCGAGGTACGTCGGGTCGTTCTGGGTGACCAGGGTCAGCTTCAGGTTGCTGACGCCGGCCTCCTTGAGCAGCTCCTTCGCCTTGTCGACGTCGCCGGTGGCCTTCGTCTTGTACAGGTCGTAGTCCTGGCGCCCGGCGATGCCCGGGGTGATGAGCGTCGAGGCGTACGAGCCGGCGATCGCGCCGCCGGCGGCGATCCGGAAGGACTTGCGGTCGACCGCGTACTGCAGCGCCTGGCGGACCTTGAGGTCCTTGAGCTCACCGCGCTGCGTGTTGATCGCCATGTAGCTGATCGGGCCTGCCTTCGAGGTGGCGAGGCGGTCCTGGGCGGCCGGGTTGCTGCGGACCTGGTTGAGCTCGGCGGCACCCAGGTAGATGGCGCCGAACGAGTTCTTGGCGTCCCCGTTGTCCGCGATGAGCGTCTGCGTCACCGTGGACTGGTCCTGGCTCTCCTTGAAGACGATCTTCGACGGGCCGGCGGTGCGGACCTCGTCGGTCTTCGCGCTCCAGTTCTTGTTGCGGACGAGCGTGACCTGCGAGCCCTGCGTGTTCGACTGCACCTGGTACGGGCCGGACGCGACCGGCTTCAGGTCGTAGGCGCCGGTGTCCTTGCCGTCGCCCTCGGGCACCGGGGTGAACGCGGGCATCGACGCGAGCCACGGCCAGTCACCGTACGCGTCGTTCAGCTTGAAGACGATGGTCTTGTCGTTCGGGGTCTCGATGCTGTCGAGGGACTTGCCGTCGAACGGGCCCTTGTAGGAGTCACCACCGACCAGGAGCGACTTGTGGTAGCTCAGGCCACCGCTCAGGGTCGGCGCGAACGAGCGCTCGATGCCCCACTTGATGTCCTTCGTGGTGATCGGCGTGCCGTCCTGGAACTCGACGCCGTCCTTCAGCGTGTAGGTCCAGGTCTTGCCGTCGTCGCTCGAGACCCCGGTGTTGGTCGCCAGGTCGGGGACGACCTTCGCCGTCTTGCCCGGCTCGACGTCCCACGTGGTGAGCCGTCGGGCGACGAGGCCCATCGACGTGATGCCGAGGCTCTGGCTGGTCGCGGGGTCGAGGTGGAACGAGGTCTGCGGCGTCAGGATGTTGAGCGTGCCGCCCTTCGCCGTGCCCTCGGCGCCGTCGTCGGACGAACCCCCACCCGAGCAGCCGGTCAGGACCAGGGCTGCTGCTGCGGCGACGGCCGCGGTGATCGTCAGGCGGTGGGGGCGTCTCATGACGGTGCTGCTCCTCGGGGAAGGGGGTCGCGATCGCGGTGGCGGTCGCTGCGACGGCGAAACGGTTCACCCGCCGGGCGGCGTCCATCCTGACACCGCGACGGTGGCCCGTCCGAATCTCGCGTGCGTCGGACGACGCACGACGAAACATTGCAAGCGCCGGACGCCGTCCCGCTATTCCCGATGCGTTCGCACCGCAGCGCGTCAGCGGTCGAAGAGCCCACCGAGGAAGTCGTTGCCGAGGTTCGACGCCTGCTCGCCGAGCCCGGACGCCTGCTCACCGAACCCCGCGGCCTGCTCACCGAACCCGCCGAGGAGCTGCTCGCCCTCGCCGAGGAGTCCCTCGACGCCACCGCCGAGGTCACCGAGCCCGAGGTCGCCCATGCCCGAGGCGATGCCCTCGAAGTCGACGCCGAGGTCGGCCGCCCCTGCCAGGACCGGACCGGCGGCAGCGCTCAGCACCGCTCCCCCGGCCACCGCGGCGGCGAGGCCACCGAACGCCATCGCGCCGGCGCCGACCGCTGCACCACCGGCGAAGGCCCCACCGCGGCCGCGGCCGTTGCCGTTGCCCCGGCCGGAACCGCCGAGGACCCGTCGGACCAGCCCCGGACGCGACATCTCACCGCGGGTCATCGCACGGGCCATGCCGCCCGCCGAGTCGTCGCGCAGGTGCTCGTGGGGCGGGAGCTCGGAGTTCAGGCGGTCACGGACCTGCTGGCGCTGCGCGGGGGTGAGCCGCGCGAAGGCGTCGTGGTGGACCTGCTCGAGCTGCTCCGGCGACGAGGTGCGGAGCAGGTAGTCGTACTTCGCCAGGGCGACCTTGTCGGCGTCGGCCCCGTGCTGCGGCGTGCCACCGTGCTGCTGCGGTTGCGGCTGCTGGCCGTACTGCTGCGGCTGGCTGTACTGCTGCGACGGCTGCTGGCCGTACTGCTGCGGCTGGCCGTACTGCTGCGGCGGCTGCTGCTGGTTCCGGTCGTCGCCGGTCAGCTTGTCCGCGGCGCTGCGCACGATGCCGCGCCAGTCGGTTCCGCCCTGCTGCGATCCGGCGCCGGGCACGGTTCCCCCCTGCCCACGCTTCTGGAGCTGCTTGTCGATGACCTTCGAGGCCATGCCGATGATGCGGTTGAGGTTCGCCATGTCCCGACCTTTGCGTCCTCACATGTGAACGCCCGGCGCTGCTCCGGTGCGACACCCGGACAACGCATCCCGATCAGCTGGGAACCGGCGCGGCTCAGGACAGGATGCGCGCCAGGAACGCGTTGCGGAACCGCCCCGTGGGGTCGAGGTTCCGGGCGAGTGCGGCGAAGTCGGACAGCCGCGGGTACGCCTCGTGCAGCCGCTCGGCGCTCGCGGCGGAGACCTTGCCCCAGTGCGGCCGCGGGTCGAACGGTGCCAGGACGTCCTCGATCCGGGCGACCGCCGCGGCCACGGCGGCGGCGTCCCGGCGGAACGTGAAGTGCAGGCCGACCGACTGCCGACCGGACGACGGCGCGAGCCACGCGGTGTCGGCCGCGACGGTGCGGACCTCGGCGGCGATGAGGATCGGGGCGAACAGCGACGCCAGCGGTCGGAGCGCCTCGAGCGCCGCCACCGCCGAGGCAGCGGGAATCAGGTACTCCGCCTGGATCTCAGCCCCGGTCGACGGGGTGAACGAGGACCGGAAGTGCGGCAGTCGCTCCGACCACGGCCCCGGCACGCCGCCCTGCTCGGTGACCCCGGCAGGGTCGTTCTCCCCCGGGTGCACCGGCCCCGAGGCCGAACGGGCTCCGAGGGCCACGAGGTCGACGCTCGGTGCGGCCTCGTCGACGCGGTGCTTGACCCAGACCTGCCGGGCACCGCGGTCGTCGAACGAGGTGAACATCGACACCGAGTACGCGTCGGACATCACCTGGTCGAACTGCGCTGCGACGGCGTCCCACGGCAGGTCGAGGTGCACCGTCGTGGCGACCTGGAACGTCGGCTCGATCGCGAGCTCCACCGCGGTGACGACACCGAGCGCGCCGATCCCGACCCGGTGGGCGTCGAGCAGCCCGTCCGGCGACGAGGCGTCGACGTGGGCGATCTCACCAGAGGCGCGGACGACGTCGAGGCCGACCACCGCCTGCGCGAGCGACGGGTTCCGCACACCGGAGCCGTGCGTCCCCGTGGCGACGGCCCCGGCCGTGGAGATGTGCGGCAGGGACGCGAGGTTCCCGAGTGCCCAGCCACGGGCCTCCAGACCGGCCGCGACCTGGCTGTGCGTCATGCCTGCGGCGACCCGCACGACGCGACGCGACGTGTCGATGTCGAGCACGGGCGGCAGGTCCGACAACGAGACCTGGACGGCATCGGTGTCGGCGATGGTGTTGAACGAGTGTCGCGAGCCGAGCGCCGTCAGGCGCGGCGTCGAGGCGACGAGCTGCTGGAGCTCGTCCACCGACGTCGGCCGGGCCAGCGCCGAGGCGCGGTAGGTGACGTTGCCCGCCCAGTTGGTGCGGGTGCGCTCGGCCGCGATCACGTCGTCCATCGTGGGTCCTGACTCCTCTAGAAGCCGCGGTCGAGACGGTGCCACGTCTGCTGGAGACGCAGCTCGTCGCGGAACCCGCGGGCGGTGGTGTGCTCGTCGATGACCAGGAACTCGGTGCCGACCATGGTGGCGAAGTCCTCGACGACCTGCAGGCCGACGGCGGTCGTCATCACGGTGTGGTGGGCGGCGCCGGCGGTGAGCCAGGCCTCGGCGGCGACGGGGAACGACGGCCGGGGCTCCCAGACCGCGCGGCCGACGGGCAGCTTCGGCAGGGCCTCGGTCGGGGGCACGACGTCGACGACGTTGGCGGTGAGGCGGAAGCCGTCGCGGGTGTCGGACAGCGCGACGACGACGGCCTCGCCGGAGTCGGCGGTGAAGACCAGGCGGACCGGGTCGTCCTTGCCACCGATGCCGAGCGGGTGGATCTCGAGCGTCGGCTTCGTGGTGGTGAGCGTCGGCGAGACCTCGAGCATGTGCGCCCCGAGGATCTTCTCGGCGCCCGGGGTGAGGTCGTAGGTGTAGTCCTCCATCAGGGAGGCACCACCGGGCAGGCCGGCACCGGCGACGTTCATCGCGCGGACCAGGACCGCCGTCTTCCAGTCGCCCTCGGCGCCGAAGCCGTAGCCGTCGGCCATCAGGCGCTGCACGGCCAGACCCGGCAGCTGCTTGAGCGAGCCGAGGTCCTCGAAGTTCGTGGTGAACGCGGCGCTGCCGTTCTGCGCGAGCAGGGTGCGGAGGCCGATCTCGATGGCGGCACCGTCGCGGAGCGCGGCGTGCCGTTCGCCGCCGGCGCTGCGGAGTGACGGGTCCACGTCGTAGTCGCGCTCGTACGTCGTCACGAGCGCGTCGACCGCTGCCGTGTCCGCTGCGGCGGCGTCCACCGCTGCCGCGAGCTCGTTGACGGCCCACGTGTTGACCTGCACGCCGAGCTCGATCTCGGCCTCGGTCTTGTCGCCCTCGGTGACGGCGACGTAGCGCATGTTGTCGCCGAAGCGGGTCAGCTTCAGCTCGCGGACGGCCGCGGCGCCGGCGGCGGCACGGGTCCAGTTCGCGACACGCTGCTGGACGCGGGGGTCCGAGACGTGGCCGACGGCCGTGGCGTGCCGGACGCCGAGTCGGGCCAGGGCGTAGCCGAACTCACGGTCGCCGTGCGCGGCCTGGTTGAGGTTCATGAAGTCGAAGTCGATGTCCGCCCAGGGCAGCGTGACGTTCGCCTGCGTGTGCAGGTGCAGCAGCGGCTTGGTCAGGGCCTGCAGGCCGCCGATCCACATCTTGGCCGGGCTGAACGTGTGCATCCAGGTGGTGACACCGATGACCTTGTCGTCGGCGCTCGCCTCGATGAGCGCCCGGCGGATGCCGTCGGCGTCCTTGAGCACGGGCTTCCAGACGAGCTTCACCGGCAGGTGTCCGGCGAGCTCCGCGTGGACGGCCTTGCTCTGCTCCTCGACCTGGCGCAGGGTCTCCTCGCCGTACAGCCCCTGGGAGCCGGTGAGGAACCAGACCTCGTAGCTGTCGAGCGTGGCCTGGGGGTCGACGGTGGTGTCCTGCGTCATCGCATGGCTCCTTCGGGGTTCTGTCCGTAGACGTTCTGGTAGCGATC
Source organism: Curtobacterium sp. MCSS17_006 (assembly GCF_003234215.1). Classification (NCBI taxonomy): domain Bacteria; kingdom Bacillati; phylum Actinomycetota; class Actinomycetes; order Micrococcales; family Microbacteriaceae; genus Curtobacterium; species Curtobacterium sp. MCSS17_006. Next base: position 11,234 of record NZ_QKSO01000011.1, read on the forward strand.
GAAGAGTCGATCGATGTCTGCTTCGGGGATCGGGACGACCTCGCCGCCCTGCTTCGCGATGTGGACGGTCCGTGCGACGTCCTCGCACATCACGGCCGCCTTGACGGCGTCCTTCGCGTCCTTGCCGATCGTGAAGACGCCGTGGTTCTGCATCAGGACCGCACGGCTGCGGTGGCCGCTCAGCGTGTCGACGATGCCGTGACCGATCGAGTCGTCGCCGATGATCGCGAACGGGCCGACCGGGATGGGTCCGCCGAACTCGTCCGCCATCGCCGTGATGACGCACGGGATCGCCTCGGCGCGGGCGGCCCAGGCGGTCGCGTACGTCGAGTGGGTGTGCACGACACCGCCGACCTCGGGCATGTTCCGGTACACGTAGGCATGCGCGGCGGTGTCGCTGGACGGGCCGTGCTCGTTGCCCCAGCCCTCGGCCGGCACGCCGTCGAGCGTGCAGACGACCTGGTTCTCCGGCGTCAGGTCGTCGCTCGACACCCCGCTCGGCTTGATGACGAACAGGTCCGTGCCGGGCACGCGCTCGGAGACGTTGCCGCCGGTCCAGATCACGAGGCCGTAGCGGACGAGTTCGCCGTGCAGGCGCGCGACGCGCTCCCGCGTCGTCGCCACCGCCTGTCGTGTGGTCTCGTCGATCGCGTCCGTCATCGGGTCACTTCCTCTGTCTGGAGGCGCGGGTCGGCGCCGTCGGTCTCTTCCCTCGGTCCTGTGGTCGCGCTGGGGCGGGTCGCCGCCGCGGCGACGTCCTGCACGGGCAGTGCGGCCCGGTAGCGCTCCAGGTACGTCTGGAACCCGGCGACGTCCGCCGGCACGGGTTCGGCCACGTGCACGGCGTCCCCGCCGAACACGGTGTCGGACAGGTAGTCGGCGAGCTGCTGGTCGGTGTGCTCGAGGTAAGCGGCCAGCACCGCGATCCCCCACGCGCCGCCTTCGCCCGCGGTCTCCTCGAGCGCGATCGGCACCCGCAGGGCCGCCGCGAGGAGCCGCTGCGGGCTGCCGGGTGTGCGGAAGAGCCCGCCGTGCGCGGTCATCCGGTCCACCTGCACCTGTTCGCCGTGCAGGACGTCCATGCCGATGGCCAGCGTCGCGAAGGCGCCGTGCACCTCGGAGCGCACCAGGTTGCCGAGCGTGAAGCGTGCGCCGGGGGTGCGGAGCAGCAGGGGCCGGCCGTCCTCGACGTGGGTGACGGGTTCGCCAGCCAGGTAGTTGAAGGAGAGCAGGCCGCCGGCATCCGGGTCGGTGTCGTCGGCGACGGCCTCGGCGAGGAGCGTGGCGTAGACGTCGTCGATGCCGATCGGGGTCGCGCTGGTCCGCTCGCTCGAGGCCTCGGCGAAGCGCCCGAACACCCGGGCCCAGCTCGCGATCTCGCTCGCGCCGTTGTTGCAGTGCACCATCGCCACGGCGTCCCCGGCCGGGGTGGTGACGACGTCGAGTTCCTCGTGCGCGGTGGTCAGCGGCTGCTCGAGCACGACCATCGCGAAGATGCTCGTGCCGACGCTGACGTTGCCGGTGCGCGGGGCGACGGCGTTCGTCGCGACCATGCCGGTTCCGGCGTCGCCCTCCGGCGGGCAGAGCGGTGCGCCGGGTTCGAGCGTGCTGGTCGGGTCGAGCCAGGCCGCACCCTCGGGGGTCAGCTCGCCGGCTTCGGCACCGGCGACGAGGACCTCGGGCAGCAGGGACCGCAGGTCCGGCACGCCGATCAGGTCCTGCGCGGTGGCGAGCATGGCGTGGTCGAAGTCCTTCGCGCCCGGGTCGCCGGGGCCGCTGTCGACGGGGCCGCCCTCGATCGGGAACATGCCGCTCGCGTCGCCGACGCCCAGGACATTCCGGCCGGTCAGGCGACGGTGCACGTAGCCGGCCAGGGTTGTGACGCCGGCGATCTCGGCCACGTGCGGCTCGTCGTCGAGGATCGCCTGGTACAGGTGCGCGATCGACCACCGCAGGGGGATGTTGAACCCGAGGGCCTCGCTGAGCCGTTCGGCCGCGGGGCCGGTCGAGGTGTTGCGCCAGGTGCGGAACGGCACGAGCAGCTCGCCCGCGGCGTCGAACGCCAGGTAGCCGTGCATCATCGCGCTCACGCCCACCGCGCGGTAGGTGCTCGGGGCGACGCCGTACTGCGCCTCGACGTCGGCCACCAGGGCGGCGTACGCGGCACGGAGTCCGGTCTCGACGGCCTCGAGCGAGTAGGTCCAGCGGCCGTCGACGTACTCGTTCTCCCACTCGTGGGAACCGGCCGCGATGGGCACGAGGTCCTCGTCCACCAGGCAGGCCTTGATGCGGGTGGAGCCGAGCTCGATCCCGAGTGTGGTGCGGCCGTCCACGATCCGCTGTCGGCGGTCGTCACCCATGTGTTCCTCCAGAACCTCGTCGTCCTCAGTGAGCGCTCACATCCTGGCACGTGAGCGCTCACTCGTGCAACGCCGCGGCGCGCCGCCGGTGCGCCCGTCCCGCCAGCGGTCGAGACACCCCGCTCAGTTCCCCCGAACGACGGCGACGACGACGTGCGACCACCGCAACACCGCTCCCGCGCAAGTCCCGACCACCGGCCACCCCACACCCGCGCAAGCCCCGACCACTCGCCGCCCCGCACCCGCGCAAGTCCCGACCACCGGACGCCCCACACCCGCGCACGTCCCGACCACCGACCACCCCGCACCCGCGCAAGTCCTGACCACCGATCACCCCACACCCGCGATCGCCGATCCTCCGAACCGCGACACCCCGGACCCGTGACACCCCGAACGGCGGCGCTCGGGACGATCACGACACCCCGCTGCCTCCCCACCGCGCGGTCACGAACTGTCGGCTGGAGGCGCGCCGAGCGACGAGTCGTGACCGCTCGACCACGGCAGACGGGGTGTTGTGACCGCTCGACCACGAGCACCAGCACCAGCACCAGCGCCGCCGAGATCGCACGCCACGCCGCGACCCGTCCGCCGAGGTCGCGCGAACTGCCGCCGGACAGCACGACGCGCGGCAGTTCGCGCGACCTCGCGAGCCCCGAGCCCCGAGCCCGAGCCCCGACCGCGCCCTACGCGCCGACGGTGCTCTCGCGGATGACGAGCGACGGGGTCACGGCCGCCGACGACGCTGTCCCGCCGTCGATCAGGGCGAGGAGCGCCTGCCCCGCGACGCGTCCGAGCTCCTCGAGCCGCAGGTCCACGGTGGTCAGCGGCGGCCTCGAGGCGAGCGCCATCACGTCCCAGTCGTCGAACCCCGTGACCGCGACGTCTCCGGGCACCGAGCGCCCGAGCTCCCGCAGCCGGTCGCACACGCCCCGGGCGATCTGGTCGCTGCCGCAGACGATCGCATCGACGTCGGGCGACTCACGCGCGAGCACGTCCACGGCCTGCCGCCCCCAGCGCTCCGACCACTCGCCGTACAGCGGGTCGGTGACCAGGTGCGAGCCGAGGACCGACGCGGCACCGGCAACCCGTCGTGCCGCGGACCGGTGTCGCGCCGGCCCTGTCACGATCGCGACCCGCTGCCGCCCGAGCGAGCGCACGTGCGAGGCGACGAGTGCCGACCCGGCGGCGTCGTCGAGGGTGATCGACACGTCGGCGTCGTCGGTCGAGGGCGTGAAGGCGTAGACGACCGGGATCGACACGTCGATCGGGGGTCGGGCGTCGGCGGAACGACCGGTCACGATGATGCCGTCGACGCCGCGGGCCGCCAGGGAGCGCAGGTAGTGGGCCTCACGCACGTGGTCGTCGCGGGTGTCGCACAGCAGGACGGCCATCCGCCCGGCGGACAGGGCGTCCTCGGCACCGAGCAGCACCGGGATCGAGAACCGGCCGAACGAGTCGGTGGTGATCATGCCGACGGTGTAGGTCCGCCCCGAGGACAGCGCACGGGCCCGGGCATCGCCGACGAACCCGAGCTTCTCGGCGGCTTCCTTCACCCGCAGCCGGGTGGCGTCCCGCAGCTGGCCGGTGCCGTTCAGCGCCTTCGAGGCGGTGCCGATCGACACCCCGGCGAGCGCCGCCACGTCGGTGATCCGGATCGGCTGTCCGGTGCGTTCGAGCGTCACGGCAACCACCTTTCCGACGATCAGGGCGTGCCGATGACCTTACACAAAACCGCCGGAATGCTCTTGCGCGACGTGCGCCCCGTGTCGTAGCGTCCACCGCAGAAACCGTTTTCCGGATGGCCAACTCCATGCGGACGGTGCCAGTCACATCGCAAGGAGGCGACATGACCACCACGCTCGCGACCGATCGCGGCGCGCACACCGCGACCCCGGTCCTCCCGACCGCCGACGCCCGCCTGACGCTCCGGCCGCTGCCGACCGGCGACGCCCGGATCACCGGCGGCTTCTGGGCGCTCCGCCAGGAGCGCAACGGCCGCGACGCCGTCCGCAGCGGCTACCAGCAGCTGGAGACGGCCGGCAACTTCCGCAACCTCCGCATCGCCGCGGGACTCGAGGAGGGCGAGGCCGTCGGCCCGATCTTCATGGACTCGGACGTGACGAAGTGGCTCGAGGCCGTGGCGTGGGAGTACGGCCGCGCCCCCGCCGAGGACCTGCTCGACCTGCAGCGCGAGGTCACCACCCTGTACGCCCGGGCACAGGCCGACGACGGGTACCTGGACTCCGTGCAGCAGGTCCGTGGGAAGGGTGAGCGGTACACGGACCTCAAGTGGAGCCACGAGATGTATTGCGCCGGGCACCTGTACCAGGCGGCCGTGGCCCAGCACCGTGCGACGGGCGACACCGGTCTGCTCGACGTCGCGATCAAGAACGCCGACCACCTGGTCCGCACGTTCGGCGACGGCACCGCGCCGGACGGCACGCCGAAGACGCGCGACGTCGACGGCCACCCCGTCGTCGAGATGGGTCTGGTCGAGCTGTACCGCGAGACCGGCAACCGTGCCTACCTCGACCTGGCGCACTGGTTCGTCGACGCCCGCGGGCACGGGATCATCGAGCGCGCCGGCGGCGAGCCGACGTACTTCTCCGACCGGGTGCCGAGCCGGAAGGCCACGACCGTCGAGGGGCACGCCGTCCGCGCCGTGTACCTGGCTGCGGGTGCCGTGGACGTCGCGATCGAGACCGGGGACACCGAGCTCCTCGCCGCGAGCGAGACGCAGTTCGCGGACATGATGGCGACGAAGGCCTTCATCACCGGCGGCCTCGGGGCGCGCTGGGACTGGGAGGCGTTCGGCGACCCGTACGAGCTGCCGACCGACCGCGGCTACGCCGAGACCTGCGCGGCCATCGGCGGGGTGCAGTGGGCCTGGCGGCTGCTGCTCGCCACCGGCAAGCCGGTCTACGCCGACGCGATCGAGCGTCTGCTGTACAACGCGTTCCTCGCCGGGGTGAGCCTGGCCGGCACCGAGTACTTCTACGTGAACCCGCTGCAGCAGCGCGACCACGCCCACCAGGACGAGAACCGCTCCCCCGCCCACGGGCGCCGCGGATGGTTCGACTGCGCCTGCTGCCCGCCGAACATCATGCGCACCTTCGCGAGCCTCGACGGCTACCTGGCGACCGCGACCGACGGCGGCCTGCAGGTCCACCAGTACGCCACCGCCGACCTCGGTCCGGTGCGGGTCGAGACCGACTACCCGCACGAGGGCCGCGTCCGCGTCACGGTCACCGAGGACGGCCCGCTCGCCCTGGGCCTGCGGATCCCGGCCTGGTCGGACACCACGACGGTCACGGGTCCGGACGGGTCCGCGAACCCCACGGCGGGGACGCTGCACGTCGTCGACCGCGAGTGGTCGGCGGGCGACACGGTCGAGCTCGTCTTCGACACGACGCCGCACCCCTACGTCGCGGACGCCCGCATCGACGCCGCCCGCGGGCAGGTCGCGATCGAGCGCGGCCCGCTGGTGTACGCGGTCGAGCAGGCGGACCAGCAGGGCTTCACGGTCGACGACCTGACGGTCGACGCGGACGCGCCGATCACCGAGGAGCGCCGCGACGACCTGCTCGACGGCGTCGTCACGCTGCGGATCCCGGGGCACGCCCCGGCCGAGCACGTGCAGCCGGCCTGGCCGTACCAGCGGCTGGACGGGCCGGGAGGCGCGACCACGGCCCGCGACGCGACCAGCGTCGACGACGTGGCCGGTCCGCAGGGCGCCACCACGGGCCTCCAAGCCGGTCGCGACGTCACCGCGATCGCCGTCCCGTACTACGCGTGGGCCAACCGGGGAGCCGCGCCGATGCGCGTCTGGCTCCCGCTGGCGCGGTGACCGGCGTGGACCGCCGAGCGTTCCTCGTCGGCGGCGTCGCCGGCGGGGCAGCCCTCGCCCTGGCCGGGTGCTCCGGCACCCTGCCGAAGGTCGTCGCGAAGCCCGCGAGCTTCGGGAAGAACGCGACCGGCACCGTGCAGGTGTGGTGCCGGTCGGCGACCCAGGCCGGCCTGACGTCGGCCGTCGCCGGGTTCAACAAGGCGAACCCGGCGCTGCAGGTCCAGCTGACGCCCGTGCCGGACGCGCAGTACGTGACCAAGCTCGCAACCGCGATCCGCGGGGGTGAGCCGCCGGACGTCGTCGACATCGACGACATCAACTCGCAGCTGTTCATCTTCCGCGAGGCGTTCGCCGACCTGACCGACGTCGTCAAGAGCCTGGACTACTTCGACGCGATCTCGCCGGGCCACCTGCGCCTGCTCGAGTACCGCGACCGCTACTACGGCCTGCCCTACCTGGCCGACAACTCGCAGCTGTTCGTGAACACCGAGCTGTTCGAGCGAGCGGGCCTCGACGTCGAGGAGTCGACGAAGGACCTGTCCACGCTGCTCGACGCGGCGAAGGCCATCCGGAAGCTCGACGACGACGTGTACGGCTGGTCGATCTCCGGCAACGCCGCCGGCATCATCGGCTTCGTCACGCAGCCGCACGTCTGGGCGACCGGGGTCGACATGATGACCGGCGAGGTGGGCTCCCAGCGGGCGAACATCACCGGCAACGAGGCCCTCGAACGCATGCTCGAGTTCTACCGGCAGCTGTGGAAGGACGGCGTGCTGTCGAAGGCGACGTACTCCGACGCCGGCACCACGTGGGGTGCCGACTTCCGGGCCGGCAAGGTGGGGATCTTCCCGACCTCGTACGGAGCGACCGTGCCCGCGGCCACCAAGGCGATGCGGGCGAAGATGCAGACGGTGCTCATCCCGTCGTGGGACGGCCAGCGGTCGTTCTTCGACGGCGGCGACAACATGTGCATCCCGAACGGGGCGGCGAACCCGTCCGGTGGGTGGGCGTTCATGCAGTACGCGAACGGCCTCCAGCAGCAGCAGGCGCTGCCGGACGGCGGGTACTTCCCGACGCGGTCCGACGCCGCCACCCCGGAGTACCGCAAGCGGTTCCCGCTGGCGTACGGGCCGCTCGACGCCATCGACAAGGGCTACGCACCGCAGACGCTGGCGTACAACCTGCTCAACAACCAGCCGTCGTCGCCGTACTTCGCGATGTTCCGCGAGGCCGTGTTCGGGTCGGGGAGCGCTGCCGCCATGCGGACGGCGCAGTCCGACTACCAGCGGATCCTCGACCAGGTGCAGGCCTGAGCCGGCCTGCCTGTCTTCTCCGCTCGTCTCGCTCGTCTCGCTCGTCTCGCTCTTGTTGATGCACAGAGAGGTGCACGCATGTCGACCATCTCCACCCGGCGCCCCGCCGGCCGGACCGGCCCCGGTCGCCCCACCGTGGGCCGCGGCCCGGGGCGCGGCGGCTCCGTCCGGACCCGCAACTCGCTCACCCACCCGCCGCGCACCGGTGCCGTCCTCGTCGCCCCGGCGATCCTGTTCGTCGCCGTCTTCGTGCTCGTCCCGCTCGTGTTCGCGCTCTACATCTCGTTCACGAACTGGCCCCTGATCGGCCCGTACCGGTTCATCGGGCTGCAGAACTACCTGACGCTGTTCCAGGACCCGACGTTCGTGCACGCGATCGGCTACACGCTGCTGTACACGGCGATCGTGACCCTGCCGATCCTGGCGCTCGGGTACTTCCTCGCCGTGCTCGTCCGCGCACGTCGCCGTGGCAGCACGATCCTGCGGACGGTGTTCTTCCTGCCGTACGTGGTCGGGCTGACGACGCTCTCGTTCATGCTCGTGCTCGAGGCGCAGCCGAACTCCGGGGCCGTCAACATGGTGCTCCGCTGGCTCGGGATCACGGACGGCAGCACCGCGTGGCTCGTGAACGGCCCGCTGGCGACGCTGCTCATCTGCGTGCTCGTGGTCTGGGCGGTGTCGGGCTTGACGATGGTGCTGCTCATGTCGGCGATGCAGGGCGTCCCCGACGAGGTCTACGAGTCCGCGCAGCTCGAAGGGGCGTCCTGGTGGCAGACCGAACGCCTCATCACGTTCCCGATGATCCGCTCGACCGTCGCGCTGAGCGTCATCATCTCGGTGATCGGGTCGCTGCTGGCCTTCAACCAGTTCTACATCCTGACCCAGGGCGGGCCGGGCACCGAGACCACCACCATCGTGAACGCGATCTACAACCGCGGGTTCGTGAACCTGCAGCTCGGGGCCGCGACCGCCCAGTCGATCGCCCTCGTCGTGGTGATCGCCGCCGTGACGGTGTTCCAGTTCTGGGCACTGCGAGAGAAGGACTGACGCCATGAGCACCACGACCTCCCGTGCGGCCCTCGCGGCGCCGGACCTGTCCACCAGGACCCTGACCACCACGGGTGACGGCCGACGTCGGCGCCACCAGCAGGGCAGCGTCCAGCATCCCCGTGACACCACCGTGAAGCGCACCCTGTACGCCATCGCTGGCATCGGTTCCGCGCTCGTGTTCGGCGTCCCGCTCATCTGGTCGATCCTGCGGGCGTTCCAGTCCGAGGCCGTCATCACGCAGGCCCCCGACCCGGCGACGTTCTTCCAGCTCGGGTGGCAGAACTTCGCCGCCGTGTTCGCCTCGTCGTCGCACCTGCTCACCGGCGTCGTGAACTCGCTCATCGTGTCGATCGCCACGGCGGTGCTGACCGCGGTGATCGCGACCATGGCGGGCTACGGGTTCGCGCGCTTCCGGTTCCGGGGCGCCGGGCTCGTGTTCGGCCTGGTGCTGCTGACGATGATGGTGCCGTTCCAGGCCATCCTCACGCCGCTGTACCTCGAGATGAACGCCATGGGGCTGACGAACTCGCTGCTCGGGCTCGTGCTGTTCTACACGACGGTGAACCTGCCGTTCGGGGTGTTCGTGATGCGCAACGCGTTCGAGTCGATCCCCACCGAGCTCGAGGACTCGGCCTTCGTCGACGGGGCCTCGCGCTTCCGGGTCGTCGTGTCGGTGCTCCGCCCGCTGCTCCTGCCCGGGGCGGCGACCGCGGCGCTCTACGCGTTCCTGGCGTCGTGGACGGAGTTCCTCGGAGCCCTGACGTTCCTGACGAAGGACTCGCTGTACACGCTGCCGGTCGCGCTGCTCAACCTGCAGACCGGGGCGTACGGGCAGGTGTCGTACGGCAACCTCGTCGCCGGGTCGGTGGTGGCGATGATCCCGTGCATCGCGCTGTACGTCGGGTTGCAGAGGTTCTACGTCGCCGGGCTGTCGTCCGGGGCGTTGAAGGGCTGACGGTCGGGTCAGCTCGCCGGCGGCGCCCCTCGCACCGTGCGAGGGGTGCCGCCGGTGTGGTGCGAGGTTGCGTACTCCGTGCGGGGCGCAGGGGCTCGCACCGAGTACGGAACCTCGCACCACACTGATCGCGCGGTGCCAGACCTCGCACGGTGCGAGGGAGCGCGCGGCACCGGGGCTCGCACGGTGCGAGGGGGCGCTACGTGCTGCGCCGCACCACCAGCTCGGGCGCGAGCAGCGTCTCATCGCGGGGCTCTCCCTCGACCAGGGCCCGCACGGTGTCGAGCACCCGCTCCCCCATCGCCCGGAAGTCCTGCCGCACGGTGGTCAGCGGCGGCGTGAAGTGCGCGGCCTCGGGGACGTCGTCGAACCCCACGACCGCGATGTCGTCGGGGACCCGCAGCCCCTCGTCGGCGAAGGCGTGCAGCACCCCGAGCGCCATCTGGTCGTTGCCCGCGAAGACGGCGTCGACCGTCCCCACGTCGATGTGCCGGGCGGCCGCGAAGCCGCTCGCCGGGGTCCAGTCGCCCTCGAGCACGACGGGTTCGAGCCCGGCGTCCTGCATGATCCGCACGTAGGTGGCGCGGCGCACCTCGGACTCCTGCGACACGTGCGGTCCGGCGATGTGCACGATCCGGCGGTGTCCGCGGTCGAACAGGTGCTGCATGACGAGCGAGGTGCCGGCCGCCTGGTCGATGGCGACGGCGGCGACGCTCGGCGCGACCGGGGTCCGGACGGCGTCGCGCTGCACGGCGTTCGACACCACGACGGGCACCGTGACCGGCACGGTGAGCGACGCGAGGGCGTCGAGCACCCGGTTGTCGGCGGCGACGAGCACGATCGCGGCGACGTCCTGCGCGAGCAGCGTGGTGAGCGCCCCGGACAGGTCGGACGGCCGCGGTTCCTCGGGCAGGGTCGACAGCAGCACGTGGTACCCGGCGGAGCGGGCAGCCCGTTCGAAGCCGATCGAGGTGCTCGACGGGCCGTACAGCGCGTCGCCGGCGGTGATGATGCCGAGCGCCTTGCTCCGCCCACCGGCGAGCGCCCGGGCGGCGGCGCGGGGCCGGTACCCGAGCTCGGTGACGGCGTCGGTGACCTGCGTCCGGAACTGCTCGCGGACGGTTGGGTCGCCGTTGATCACGCGGGAGACGGTCTGGTGGGACACGCCGGCGCGTTCGGCGACGTCGAAGATCGTCGGGGCCTTCCGGCGCTTGCCGCCCCTGCCCTCGGGGGCGGTCGTGGTGCTCACGCGCCAACCGTACCGCTCGGTCCGGTCGCCGCGGCAAGATCACGAAACGGCGGTGTTGAGTTGACACCCCGTCACGGAACCCACAAGATGTGAGCGCTCACACGAGCGCATCCCACGGGGCACAGCAGCCCCGGCACCCGACCGCGTCGAGGACGACGCGAAGGAACAGAGGTACTTCGATGATGAAGCGCAGGATCATCGCGGGCGTCGCAGCCGTCGGCATCGCGATCTCGCTGGCCGCTTGCTCGGCCGGCGGCCGTGCGTCCACCGATGGTGGCGGCAGCGGCGACAACAAGGGCGCCCTCGTCGGCGTCGCCATGCCCACCAAGGTCTCCGAGCGGTGGATCAAGGACGGCAACGCCGTCAAGAGCGACCTCGAGAAGGCCGGCTACAAGGTCGACCTCGAGTACGGCGACAACAAGGTCCAGCAGCAGGCCCAGCAGGTCAGCAACATGATCACCAAGGGCGCGAAGGTCCTGATCATCGCGTCGATCGACGGTGGCGCGCTCTCCGACCAGCTCGACGCCGCCGCCAAGGCCGGCATCAAGGTGATCTCGTACGACCGCCTGCTGACGGGCAACAAGAACGTCGACTACTACGTGTCCTTCGACAACGAGAAGGTCGGCGTCGACCAGGCGAACAGCCTGCTCACCGGCCTGGGCGTGCTCGACGCGGACGGCAAGAAGACCGGCGAGAAGGGCCCCTTCAACATCGAGGTCTTCGCCGGCTCGCTCGACGACAACAACGCCGGGTTCTTCTTCAACGGCGCCATGAAGACGCTCAAGCCGTACCTCGAGGACGGCACGCTGAAGATCCAGTCCGGCCAGGACGAGCTGTCCCAGGCCGCGACGCAGCAGTGGGACCCGGCCACGGCCAAGGCCCGCATGCAGAACCTGATCGCCAAGTCCTACTCCGGCGGCACCACGCTCGACGGCGTGCTCTCGCCGTACGACGGCATCTCGATCGGCATCATCTCGGCGCTCCAGGGCGCCGGGTACGGCACGAGCGACCGTCCGCTCCCGACGGTCACGGGCCAGGACGCCGAGGCCGCCTCGGTCAAGTCGATCATCACCGGCCAGCAGTACTCGACGATCTACAAGGACACGCGCAAGCTCGCCAAGCAGTCCGTCACCATGGCCGAGGACCTGCTCACCGGCAAGGACCCCGAGGTCAACGACACGAAGAGCTACGACAACAAGGTCAAGGTCGTCCCGACCTTCCTGTTCCAGCCGACGGTCGTCACGAAGGACAACTACAAGGAAGTCCTCGTGGACTCCGGGTACTACACCGAAGCCGACCTGAAGTAGTCAGGCCCATCTCACGGACCGGAGGCGCGGTGCCAGCCCGCACCGCGCCTCCAGTCCGTCTCCACCAGCGCGCGCACGCGCGCACGACGGAAAGGCGTCCACATGGCGGACACCATCCTCGAGATGCGGGACATCACCAAGACGTTCCCCGGCGTCAAGGCCCTGCAGGGCGTCTCGATCGAGGTCGAGCGCGGCCAGGTCCATGCGATCTGCGGCGAGAACGGCGCGGGCAAGTCGACGCTCATGAAGGTGCTGTCGGGTGTCTACCCGGCCGGCTCCTTCGACGGCGAGATCCTGCTCGACGGCGAACCCGTGCGGTTCGCGAACATCAACGACTCCGAGGCTGCGGGCGTCGTCATCATCCACCAGGAGCTGGCGCTCAGCCCCTTCCTGTCGATCGCCGAGAACATCTTCCTCGGCAACGAGCAGTCCAAGGGCGGCTTCATCGACTGGAACAAGACGAACCTGACGGCCGCCGAGCTGCTCAAGCGCGTCGGGCTGAAGGACAACCCCGTCACCAAGGTCGTCGACCTCGGTGTCGGCAAGCAGCAGCTCGTCGAGATCGCGAAGGCGCTCTCGAAGGAGGTGAAGCTCCTCATCCTCGACGAGCCCACCGCCGCGCTGAACGACGACGACTCCGCGCACCTGCTCGAGCTCATCCGCTCGCTGCAGGCCGAGGGCATGACGGCGATCATCATCAGCCACAAGCTCAACGAGATCAAGGCGATCGCGGACAAGGTCACGATCATCCGCGACGGCAAGACCATCGAGACGCTCGACATGCGGGCCGACGACGTGTCCGAGGACCGGATCATCCGCGGGATGGTCGGCCGTGACCTGTCGAACCGGTACCCCGAGCGCGAGAACCCCGTCATCGGCGAGGAACTGCTGCGGATCGAGGACTGGACCGTCCACCACCAGCTCGACTCGTCGCGCGAGATCATCCACCAGGCCAACCTCAACGTCCGCGCCGGCGAGGTCGTCGGCATCGCCGGGCTGATGGGCGCCGGCCGCACGGAGCTCGCGATGAGCGTCTTCGGCCAGTCCTACGGCACCGGCATCAGCGGCACCGTCTACAAGCGCGGCACCCCGATCAAGACCCACACCGTCTCGCAGGCGATCGACAACGGCATCGCCTACGTCACCGAGGACCGCAAGCGCTACGGCCTGAACCTGATCGACGACATCAAGCGGAACATCTCCGGGTCGGCCCTCGGCAAGCTCGCCAACTGGGGCTTCGTGAACTCCTCGGAGGAGACCACCGTCGCGACCCAGTTCCTCAAGAGCCTCAACATCAAGGCGCCGAACGTGGACGTCGTGACCGGGAAGCTCTCCGGCGGGAACCAGCAGAAGGTCGTCCTGTCGAAGTGGATGTACGCCGACCCCGACGTGCTCATCCTCGACGAGCCCACCCGCGGCATCGACGTCGGCGCGAAGTACGAGATCTACACGATCATCAACCAGCTCGCCGACCAGGGGAAGGCGGTCATCGTGATCTCCTCCGAGCTCCCCGAACTGCTCGGCATCTGCGACCGCATCTACACCCTCTCCGAGGGCACCATCACGGCCGACGTCCCGCGCGCCGAGGCGACGCCCGAGGTCCTCATGCAGTACATGACCCAGGAACGGGAGACCCCTGTCAATGAACGCGCTTAAGTCCGCCGTCGGCTACCTCACCGGGCAGCTCCGACAGATCGGCCTGTTCATCGCGCTGATCGTCATCGTCATCTTCTTCCAGGTGACCACGAACGGCATCACGCTGGCCCCGATCAACGTCTCGAACCTGATCGTCCAGAACAGCTACATCCTCATCCTGGCCATCGGCATGGTGATGGTCATCATCGCCGGACACATCGACCTGTCGGTCGGCTCGGTGGTCGCCTTCACCGGTGCCATGGCCGGCGTGATGATCACGCAGTGGAACATCCCGTGGCCGATCGCGGTCGTGCTCTGCCTGGTGGTCGGTGCGCTCGTCGGCGCCTGGCAGGGCTTCTGGATCGCGTACTTCGGGATCCCGGCGTTCATCGTGACGCTGGCGGGGATGCTCGCCTTCCGCGGCGCAGCGCAGATCGTCCTGCAGAACCAGCAGATCTCGCCGTTCCCCGCCGGCTTCCGCTCGCTCGGCTCCGGCTTCCTGCCCTCCTTCGGCACCACCGGGTACGAGCCGCTCACGATGATCCTCGGCTTCGCCGCCGCGGCCGTCATGGTGATCGCCGCGTTCCGCGGTCGCATCACGCGTCGCAAGTACCAGCTCGAGAGCGAGCCGTTCGCCTGGTTCATCGTGAAGACGGCCTTCGGCGCCGTGCTCGTGATCTACGTGGCGCTGCTGCTCGCCAGCTACAACGGCACCCCGATCGTGCTCGTCGTGCTCGGCGCCCTCGTGGTGATCTACTCGGTCGTCATGCGGAGCGCGGTGTTCGGCCGCCACATCTACGCGATCGGTGGCAACGCCCTGGCCGCGCAGCTGTCGGGTGTGAAGACGAAGCGCGTCACGTTCCTGCTCTTCGTCAACATGGGTGTCATCTCGGCCCTGGCGGGTGTGGTCTTCACCGGCCAGCTCAACCTGGCGGCGCCGGGCGCGGGCAACGGCTTCGAGCTCGACGCGATCGCCGCCGTGTTCATCGGTGGCGCGGCCGTCACCGGTGGCATCGGCACCGTGCCGGGAGCCATCGTCGGCGGTCTGATCATCGGCCTGCTGAACAACGGCATGTCGATCCTCGGTGTCGGCACCGAGTTCCAGTCCCTGATCAAGGGCCTGGTGCTGCTCGCCGCCGTCGCGTTCGACGTGTTCAACAAGCGCCGGGCGGCGTCCGCGCGCAAGTAGCGCTCGCGTGCGTGCGCGTGCGCGCGTGCGCGCGTGTGCGTGCGCGTGTTCGCTTGGTGAGCAGAAACGGTCGGGTCCTCGATGGGGACCCGACCGTTTCTGCTCACGAACGCGACAGGACGGCCCAACCCCCGGCCGGGAGGCGCAGGGTCCCGTCCCCGAGATCGGCCCCGCCCGCCTCGACCTGCGTCGCGTCGGCCACGGGCACCTCGACGGGGTCGTCCGACAGGTTCAGGGCGGTCACCACGGCGGCGTCCGCCGTCGCGGTCCGCAGCACCACGGCGGTGTTGGTCAGGTGCACGACGTCGGTGTGTGCGCGGTGCAGCCACGGGTTCCGGCGGCGCAGGGCGATGAGCGCCTCGTGCGCGTGGGTCAGGTCCGTCGGCTCCGGCACCTCGGCCGGGAACTCCGGGCGGACCGCGTCGTCGCCGCCCTCACGTTCCTCCTTCACCCCGGTCCAGCCGTACTCGTCGCCGGCGTAGACCACCGGGGTCCCCGCCACCGTGAACAGCACCGCGGCGGCGTGCCCGGCGAACCGCTCCCCCACCGCGCTCGCGATCCGGGTGACGTCGTGGTTGCCGACGAACGTGGTCGGGGCGAAGGTGGCCAGCAGCGCGTCGTGCCGCTCGATGGCGTGCGCGAGCTCGTGGCCGTTGCGGTCCTCGATGCCGTGCCAGATCCCCTGCCACAGCTCGTACTGGGTCAGCGAGTCCATCGTCGAGTCGCGTGCGATCGCCGCCGCGTCGCCGTGGATCACCTCGCCGCTGAACCAGGCGTCCGGGAACCGCTCCCGCACCCGCGGCAGCACCCGCGCCCAGAACGCCGGCGGCACCGCGTACGCCGCGTCGAGCCGCCAACCGTCGACGCCGCGGGCCAGCCAGTGCGTCATCACCTCCACCACGAGGTCCTCGGTGGCACGGCTGTCGTGGTCGAGCGCGACGAGGATGTCGTGGCCCTCGAACAGTCCGACGGGCACGGACTGCCCCGGCTGCCACCCGGACCAGTCGATGGCGAACAGGTCGGCGGTGGGCGCCTCCGGGCCCTGGTCCGACAACGCACGGAACGCCGGGTGCTCACGGCCGACGTGGTTGAACACCCCGTCCAGCAGCACCCGCACGCCCCGCTCGTGCGCCGCGGCGACCAGGGCGTCGAAGTCGGCATCGTCGCCCAGGCGCGGGTCGATGCGGAAGTGGTCGACCGTGTCGTACCCGTGGGTCGAGCTCGCGAACACCGGGCCGAGCAACAGGCCGTTCAGACCGAGGTCGACGACGTGGTCGAGCCAGCCGATCAGGCGGTCGAGGCGGTGTTCGAGCGGACGCTCCCCCACCGGTGACGCGGGGCGGACCTCGGCGCCGACGAAGCCGAGCGGGTAGACGTGCCACCACATCACGTGCTGGACCCAGGCCGGCTCGGACGGAGGGGCGGGGACGGTGTCGGGGTTCACCGCTCCGATGCTGCCAGGCGCACCTGGACCATGTGCGTGGTCGCTGTGGACCGCCCTGCCTGTCAGGACGAGGATGGGGCCATGGGACGGGCGATCAGGACGGAAGCCGATGCGTCGGCATCGGAGTCGGCACACGCCGAACGGACCTGTGCCTCGTGCGGGCGACGGATGCCGTCCTCGGCGGCACCGGAGGCGAAGTGGTGCTCCGGAGCCTGCCGTCGACACGGCCTCGACGACACCGACCGGGCCCTCGAGCAGCGCATCGACGAACTGCTCGCGGCACGGGCACGGACCTCGAGCATCTGCCCGTCCGAGGTTGCACGATCACTCGACCCGGACGACTGGCGGCCGCTGATGGAGCCCGCGCGTCGAGCCGCCCGGCGCATGGTCGCGCGCGGCGAGGTCGAGATCACCCAGGGCGGGTCCGTCGTCGACCCGTCGACCGCCAAGGGCCCGATCCGCATCCGCCGTCCGCGGTGATCCCGGGTCGCGGCGCGCCTGTTTCAGGTGCGCTCGTGAACCGTGCGGATGAGCCGTTCGAGCGCGGTCACCAGCGCCCGTGTCTTCTCCTGGGTCACACGCGACGTCGAGTACTGGAAGTTCGTCTTCTCATCGGTCAGGCGCTTGAAGTGCAGGCCGGGTCGGGTGTCCGGTGCGCAGGCCGTGTCGAGCAGCCGACGAGCGGCGGCGTGGTCGTCGCCGAGGTGGTGGTGGCCGAGGATCGCACCGCAGATCGCGTCCGACGCCGCGATCCCGCCGAGCACAGCGTTCGCACCGGCGGCCTTCCAGTCCGCGTGACTCGTGGACTCGACGGAGAGGAGCGCGACCTCGAGGTAGGCCTGCGCTTCGTCTCGGCACATCGCGACTGCGGCCCTGTCGACGGCGCGCACGCGGGTGCCCATCAGATGTACGTCCTGATCTCCTCGCCGAAGACTGTTCGGGCTTCTTCTCGCCACGACCCGACGAGCGGGTCTCCCTCGGCCACGAACCGACGGAGATCAGCGCGGGTCACGTCGAACACCTGGCACTCGTTGCCGGTCCACCGCCGGACGAGGTCACCGAGGCGGACGACGACGTCGGTGTCGACGGTCTGCTCGAAGACGACGAGGAGGTCCAGGTCGGACGCCGGCGTCGCGGTGCCCCGGGCGACTGACCCGAAGATCGAGACCGAGAGGACCCCGGCCTCCGCCGACTCGACGTAGGCGCCGATCCGACGTTCGAGTTCGTCGCCTGCTTCGAGGCCGAGTTCCACCGCTGGCCAGAGCAGGTGTTCCCGGTTGACCCGGTAGGCGGAGTGCTGGAGACCACGCTCGACCTGCACGAGCCCTGCTGCCTCGAGCTTGTCGAGCGCGCGTTTGATGCCGGTGTGCTGCGCAGCGCCCGCGACCCGCGCCACCTGGCGTCCGGTCAAGCCGGAATCGGTCCGGGCGAGGACGCGGAGCGCGTCGGCCTGCGTGGCCCCCAGCAGTGTGGCGAGTGGTTTCACGAGTTGCATGTTGATGCCTCCGCAAGAAGTGTACCGATCAGCGGTACATGTGGTGCGTTTTTGTGCACACTCAGCGCGCGACGGGACGCGGTGAGGGAACACGTGTCGTCCAACGTCGGTTGCACCGAAGGATGACTGCAACCGGATCGACCGAACAGACCTCTGCCCGCCGCGAAGCCCTGGTCGTCGGAGCCAGTGGCATCACCGGTTCCGCCCTGGTGCGCCACCTGCTCGACCTGGGCTGGGACGTGACGGCGCTCTCCCGCCGACCGCTCGCTGAACAGGGCGTCCGGACCGTCGCGGCCGACCTGCGCGACCCCGAGAGCCTGGCGGCCGCACTCGGCGACGAGCACCCGACCCACGTCTTCTTCACCGCCTGGCAGCGGCAGGACACCGAGGCGGAGAACATCCGCGTCAACGGCGGCATGGTCCGCGACCTGCTCGCGGCGCTGTCGCACGCTCCGCTCGAGCACGTCGCCCTGGTCACCGGCCTGAAGCACTACCTCGGCCCGTTCGAGGCGTACGCCGCGGGCGAGATGCCCGACACCCCCTTCCACGAGGAGGAACCGCGCCTCGACACCCCGAACTTCTACTACGCGCAAGAGGACGAGCTCTTCGCCGCAGCCGAGCGCCAGGGGTTCACCTGGTCCGTGCACCGCTCGCACACCGTGATCGGGCACGCGGTCGGCAACGCCATGAACATGGGTCTCACACTCGCCGTGCAGGCCACGCTGGCGAAGGAACTCGACCTGGACTTCGTGTTCCCGGGCAGCGAGGCACAGTGGAACGGCCTGACCGACATGACCGACGCCGGCATCCTCGCCGAGCACATGGTGTGGGCCTCGACGTCACCCGAGGGTGCGGACGAGCCGTTCAACATCGTCAACGGTGACGTCTTCCGGTGGCGCTGGATGTGGCCGCGCCTGGCCGCGCACCTCGGTGTCGACCCCGCGCGCGTCGTGGGCTACGAGGACGCTCCGCGACCGCTCGAGGAGCAGATGGCGCCGTACGAGTCCGAGTGGGCCGGCATCGCCGAGCGCCACGGTCTCGCCGAGGCAGACATCACCCGGCTCGCCTCGTGGTGGCACACCGACGCCGACCTCGGTCGTGCGATGGAGGTCGTCACCGACATGGGGAAGAGCCGCGACGCCGGGTTCACGGCGTTCCGCCGGACCGAGCAGGCCTTCGCGGACCTGTTCGCCCGGTACCGGGCCGACCGCCTCATCCCCTGATCCGTCGGGGGCCGGTCAGAAGGCGTACCGGATCCGGCAGGACGGCAGGTGCTCGGCCACGAGTTCGCGGAAGCGCTCGACGAGCTGCCCCTTCATGCCGGACCGGTAGCGCACGTTCACGGCACCGTTCTGGGACACCTTCTGCTCCTGCAGGTCCGGACGCCACAGCAGGTCCTCGGCCTTGGGGTGCCACCCGAGGTTGACCTCGTGCAGGGGCTGGTTGTGGGTCAGGAAGATCACCTCGGCCGCGAGCTGCGCCTTGGCGGCCAGGGACAGCACGTCGTCGACCTGCCGGAACAGCTCGGCCCAGTCCGACTCCCACGTCGGCGTGAGGATGACCGGCGAGAAGTTCAGGTGGACCTCGTACCCGGCGTCGACGAAGTCGTTCACCGCGGCGATGCGCTCGGCGATCGGGCTCGTACGGATGTCGGTGACCTTCGCGGTCTCGTGCGGCATCAGCGAGAAACGGATCCGGGTCCGACCCATCGGGTCCCAGTCGAGCAGGTCGCGGTTGACGTACTTCGTGGCGAACGAGGCCTTGGCCGTCGGGGTCATCCGGAACAGGTCGCAGAGGTCGCGGACGTTGTCGCTGATCATCGCGTCGACCGAGCAGTCACTGTTCTCGCCGATGTCGTAGACCCAGGACTCCGGGTCGCACTGGTTCGGTTCGGTCTTCGGCCCCTGCTTGGCGATGTTCCGAGCCACGTGCTTGGTGATCTGATCGATGTTCGCGAACACCGTCACCGGGTTGCTGTAGCCCTTGCGCCGCGGTACGTAGCAGTAGGCGCACGCCATCGCGCAGCCGTTCGCGGTGGACGGTGCGATGAAGTCGGCGGAGCGACCGTTCGGCCGGGTCACCAGCGACTTCTTCACACCGAGCACGAGCGCCTCGGTCTTGATCCGCACCCAGCGCTGGACGTTCCGTTCGTCGCCGTGCACCTCGGGGATGTTCCAGTGCGACTCGACCGGGACGATCTCGGCGTCAGGCCAGCGCCCGACGACCTCCTGCCCGCGCTGGAGTTCGAGCGCGGCCGGCTCGGCGTAGATGCGTCGGACGTCGAGCATCGGGCGGACGCGTTCGTGGCTCATCGGCTCCTGTCTACCCGGCACCACCGACGGTGCAGACTCGGACCATGACCGCCGAACCCGACGACCACTTCTTCGTCGTGGACGGCCGACGCTGGCGCCGCACCGACCCCGCCCTGCCCGAGGAGCTCGCCGCCGCACTCCGCTCCCACCTGGGGCGCGGGCGCAACGCCGTGAAGACCGCGAAGCGCGCGGGCGACGACGAGGCCCTGGCGGCGGCGCGACACCGGAACGGCCTGGCCAAGCACGGCCTGGGCGAACGCGGCCCCGAGTGGTGGTCCCGCCCCGAGGCCGACCGGATCGCCGATGCCGAGCGCGCCCTCGCCGACCTGGACGCTCTGCCGTGACGACGATCCGTCCACCGCGCCTGGATCGCATCCTGAACCGCATCGTGTTCGGCCCGGTGATGATCGGGACCGGAGTCGCACTCGCGGGCGCGGCCTTCGTACCGGGAGCATCGGCGCGGGTGTTCGTCTTCATCCTCGGTGTCGCCTTCATCGCCGGCGGGACCTGGGCCACGGCCAGGCTCCGACGCGTCGCCGTGCACCTGTGCGACGACACCCTCCGGTACTCCGGCTTCTTCGTGTCGTGGACCGCACCGCGTGCGGGGATCACCGCGGTGCTCGACGACGCGTTCGTCGAGTGGCGCGACGATCACGGGGCCGAACACCGACGGCAGATCTGGCTGCTGACCCGGGCACAGGAGGACGACGGCACGAAGTTCGCTCCGCTCTGGCGGTGGCGACGCGAGGCACTCCTCGAAGTTCGAGCGTGGGCGGCGGCTCGCGAGGTCCGAAACGTCCCATGACGCTCGCGATGGAAAGCAGAATCGGGCGTCCCTGGTCGAAACTTTCGACCAGGTACGCCCGATTCGACCAGGGACGCCCGGTTCGACCAGGCCGCCCGACTAGGCCTCGGTGTGACCCAGATCAGGCTCGACGAGCAGGCACGCGGTGCGGGACGCGGCGGCGTGCAGCTCGAGCACGACGAGCTCGTTGCGACCGTGGCGGAGCACCGGCCCCGGGATCGCCAGGGTCTGCTGCGGGCCTCGCGACCAGTACCGACCGAGGCAGAACCCGTTGACCCAGGCGACACCCTTCCGGAACCCGTCGAGCGACAGGTACCGGTCGTCCACGGTGTCCAGGTCGAACGAGCCAGCTGCGAACGTCGGCCCGGCGAGCACGTCGCCGCCGGTCGGAGCGACCTCGGACAGCGCGGTCACGGCGGCCTGTGCGATGGGGTCGAGGGCGAGCGGCGACGCCGTCCACCGGGCCACCGGGACGCCGTCGATCGAGACGCCCCCGATCAGGCCCTTCGGCTCGCCGATGCGGACGCCGTAGTCGACGCGGCCCTGGTCCTCGACGAGGAGCTCGAGCGTGCCGGTCACCGGCGGCAGGGTGATGGCACGGTCGTGGTGCTCACGCTCCAGGACCCCGACGACGACGCCGTCGGCCGACACGATCGCTCGGTCTCGCACCTCGGTGCCGACGGTCAGCACCCCTCCGGCGGGCAGGTCGACCTCGGCGCGGTAGGCGACGAAGCCGCTCGCGGCTCCGAGGGCGTCGAAGGTCGGCGGCTCGTCGTGCGCGGACCACGTCGTGAGCGTGGGCAGCAGGGAACGGAGCGACGCGACGCGGTCCAGACGGACGGCGAGGTCCGTGGCGGGGGTGATCCGGGCCTCCAGGCCGTCGCCGGACGCGACCACGGGACCGAGGCGACCCGATCCACCCGGCTCCATCGCTGCGGGCAGCGGCGGGACGGGCGCGTAGCGCGCGATGACCGCGCGGAAGGCGTGGAACT
The DNA here is from genome assembly GCF_003234215.1 of Curtobacterium sp. MCSS17_006. Lineage (NCBI taxonomy): Bacteria > Bacillati > Actinomycetota > Actinomycetes > Micrococcales > Microbacteriaceae > Curtobacterium > Curtobacterium sp. MCSS17_006. Next base: position 33,187 of record NZ_QKSO01000011.1, read on the forward strand.
TCTCCGTCGGCCGACCGGCCTCGTCGAGCGGGGCGTCGTAGTCGTACGACGTCGCGATCGGGCGGTAGACGCCCTTGTCGTTCGCGCCGTTCGTGAAGCCGAAGTTCGTGCCGCCGTGGAACATGTAGATGTTCACCGAGCCGCCGGCGGCGAGCAGGACGTCCAGGTCCTCCGCGCTGGCGGACGCCGGCGTGGTGTGGTGGTGCTCGCCCCAGCTGTCGAACCAGCCGTCCCAGAACTCCGAGCACATCAGGGGCCCGGTGGGCTGTGCCTGCCGCAGGCGCTCGAGGCGGGCGGCGGAGCGTGAGCCGAACGAACCGGTCTTGTGCAGCGAGGGCAGGGAGCCGTCCTCGAGCATCGTGCCCATCGGCTGGTCGACGCTCGTGAAGGGGACGGTCAGCCCGATGTCGCGGTGCATCTGCTCGAGTGCGCGCAGGTACTCGGGGTCGGAGCCGTAGGCGCCGTACTCGTTCTCGACCTGCACCAGGACGATGGGCCCGCCCTGGTCGATCTGCCGCGGGACCAGCACGGGGGCCAGCTGCTGCAGGTACGTCTCGACCGCTGCGAGGAACCCGGGCTCGTTGCGCCGGACGCCCACGGAGCCGTCGGCGAACAACCAGTACGGCAGGCCGCCGTTCGTCCACTCGGCACAGATGTAGGGGCCGGGGCGGACGATGGCGTGCATGCCCTCGGCGGCGACGAGGTCGAGGAAGCGGCCGAGGTCCAGGCCACCCGACAGGTCGAACACCCCGGGCGACGGCGCGTGCGCGTTCCAGGCGACGTAGGTCTCGATGGTGTTGAGGCCCATCAGCTTCGCCTTGCGGATCCGGTCCGCCCACAGGTCGGGGTGCACGCGGAAGTAGTGGATCGCGCCGGACAGGACCCGGTGCGGCTCGCCGTCGAGCAGGAAGTCGGTGTCGCCGATGGCGAAGCGCATGGTGTCATTCTCTCGTTGCCGGCCGGGCCGGGCGTGGAGCCCGGCCGGGCGTGGAGCGGGGCCGTGCGGACGTGTCCGCACGGCCCCGCGGGGATGCTGTCGAACTACTTCGACGAGACCGTGAAGCCCTGGTCCTTGCCGTACTTGGCGAGGGCCTTCTGCCAGGCCTCGAGGCCGGCGTCGAGCGAGGTGCCGTTCTCGTACGCCTGGCCGACGGTGTCGGCGTAGACGCTGTTCGCGTACACCTGGTACGGCAGGTAGGTGAAGTCGTTGTCCGAGGACTTCGACGCGTCGACGAGCACCTTGTTGATCTGCTGGCCGCCGAAGTACTCCGGCTTCTCGTCGAGGAACGCCGACGAGTCGAGGTCAGCGGTGGTCGACGGGAAGCCGCCGGACTCCATGAAGACCTTCGTGGACTCCTTCGAGGAGTTCAGCCACTTGAGGAAGCCCGCGGCGAGGGCCGGGTTCTTCGACTGCTTCATGACGACCTGGGCGCTGCCGCCGTTGTTCGCGGTCTGGGCGGTGCCACCGTCGTAGGTCGGCATCGGGGCGACGCGCCAGTCGCCCGAGGCCTGGGCGACGCCGGACTCCAGGTTGCCGGGCATCCAGGCGCCGGTGATCATCGTGGCGATCTCACCGTTGCCGAGCTGCTTGTACCAGTCGTCGGTCCAGCCGACCGTCTTCGACAGCAGGCCCTGCTCGACGAGCTCGTTCCAGGTGCTCGTCCACTTCTTGGTGCCCTCGTCCTGCAGGTTGATGGTCACCTTGTCACCGTCGGTGGTGAAGGGGGTGCCACCGGCCTGCGCGATCATGCTCGTGGTGAAGCCGGCGTCGCCGGAGTCCGCCGCGATGTAGGCCTTCGGGTCCGCCTCGTGCAGCTTCTTGGCCGCGGTGACGTACTCGTCCCACGTCTTCGGCACGGCGATGTCGTGCTTGTCGAAGACCTTCTTGTTGTAGAACAGCGCCATGGGGCCGGAGTCCTGCGGCAGGCCGTAGACCTTGCCGTCGATCGACACCGAGCTCCAGGTGCTCTTCGCGAAGTCCTTCTCGAGCGAGTCGAACCCGTAGCTCGACAGGTCGAGCAGCGACTCGGACAGGGCGAACTGCGGCAGGGCGTAGTACTCGACCTGGGCGACGTCGGGGGCGCCCGAGCCGGCCTTGATCGTGTTCTGCAGCTTCGTGTACTGGTCGGCACCGGTGCCGGCGTTGACGAGCTTGACCTTCACCTTGGGGTACTGCTTCTCGAATGCGGCGACCTGGGCCTTCGCCGACGGGGTCCACGACCAGTAGGTCAGGGTGCCACCGTCCTGCAGGGCCTTGTCGATGTCGTCGGCCGATCCGCCGGAGCCGGAGCCGCCGGAGGCGCACGCGGCGAGGGCGATCGCGGCGGTGACGCCGATGGCGAGGGCGCTGAGCCCGCGCCGGAGACGCTTGTTCATGGGAGTGCCTTTCACTTCTTCGTGGAGGGGGTGGTGCTGCTGTGTGCCGGACCGGGCGGCGCGTGGCGGGGTCGCCGTGCGCCTGGTGTCCGAGGGGTCAGGCCTTGACCGACCCGGCCGCGAGGCCGGACTGCCAGAAGCGCTGGAGGAAGAGGAACGCGACCACGATCGGGATGATCGTGAGGAGCGATCCCGTGACGACGAGGTTGTAGATCGGCTGCGCGCCCGACCCGGTGGCCTGCGCGTTCCACTGGTTCAGGCCGACCGTCAGCGGGTACCACTTCGGGTCGCTCAGCATGATGAGCGGCAGGAAGTAGTTGTTCCAGGTGGCGACGACCGCGAACAGCAGGACGGTGACGACACCGGGCGCGAGCAGGCGGAGCGCGATGGTGAAGAAGATCCGGAACTCACCGGCGCCGTCCATGCGGGCGGCCTCGAGCAGTTCGGCCGGGATCGCGTCGACCGCGTAGGTCCAGATCAGGTACATGCCGAACGGGCTGATCAGCGAGGGCAGGATGATCGCCCACGGGGTGTTGGTCAGGCCGACCTGCGAGAACAGCAGGAACGTCGGGACCGCCAGGGCCGTACCGGGGACCGCGATGGCCCCGAGGACGACGGCGAAGACCGCGCGGCGACCGGGGAACTGGAACTTCGCCATGCCGTAGCCCGCGACGGTGGCGAGCAGGGTGGCCCCGCCGGCGCCGACGACCACGTAGAGCAGCGTGTTGCCGAACCACTGCAGGAAGATGCCGTCGTTGTACGTCACCGTGTCGACGATGTTCTGCCAGAGGTTGAAGTCCCCGCCGAACCACAGACCGAACGTGGAGAGCAGCGACGCCTGCGTCTTCGTGCTGTTCACGAGCAGGTAGAACAGCGGCGCGAACGAGTACACGACGAAGACCACCATGACCGCGGTCAGCAGGCCGGAACGCTTCGGCTTGCGTCCGCCTTCCGCGGAGCGGAGCCGCCTGGAGGCGCGGATCGAGCGGGTGCGCGGCGCACGTTGCGTCGTGGTCGCCTCGGTCACCGTGGCCGCTGCGGGCCCGGCGGGGTGCTGGATGGTGCTCATCGGTTCTCCTCGCGGGTGCCGCGGACCTGGACGACGTAGGCGATCACCGCGGTGATCACGCCCATCACGATCGCGACCGTGGCGGAGTAGTTGAACTGCTGACCGCTGAAGGACAGCGAGTAGGCGTACATGTTCGGGGTGAAGGCGCTGCCGATGACGTTCGGGGCGAGCGTCTTGAGCAGGTTCGGCTCGTTGAAGAGCTGGAAGCTGCCGATGATCGAGAAGATCGTGGCGATGACCATCGGGCCGCGCAGCGCCGGGAGCTTGATCGAGAAGACCGTGCGCATCGGGCCGGCACCGTCGAGCTCGGCCGCCTCGTACAGCTCACCGGGGACGGTGCGGAGTGCGGCGTAGAAGATCAGCATGTTGTAGCCCAGGAACTCCCACGTGACCACGTTGCCGATCGACGTCAGGACCCAGCTCGGGCTGAACGGCTGCAGCAGGTCGATGCCGAGCGCGTCGTTCGCGGCGCCCGTCAGACCGAACTGGTTGCCGTAGATGAAGCCCCAGATCAGGGCTGCGACGACCCCGGGGACGGCGTAGGGCAGGAACACCGCGATGCGGAAGAAGCTCGTCCCCCACAGTCGGGCGCTGTCCAGAGCGAGGGCGGCGACGAGCGCGAGCCCGAGCATGATCGGCACCTGGACGACCAGGAAGATCGCGACCCGGCCGAACCCGGACCAGAACTTGGCGTCCTGGAAGAGCTGCACGTAGTTGGCGAACCAGACGAACTGGTTGCCGCCGATGAGCTGGTCGCGGAACAGGCTGAGCCAGAGCGCGTAGCCGATCGGCACGATGAGCATCAGGACCAGGACGACGACGAACGGGCCGACGAACAGCCATCCGGTGAACCGTCCCCGCGGCTTGGGGCGGCGGCCGGCCGGGCGCTCGGCGGTGGGGCGCGGTGCTGCCTCACCGGGGCGCGCTGCGAGCGTGCTCATGTGACTCCTTCGTCTGCTGCGTTCGGGTGGTCGATGTCGGCGGCTCGGCCCGGCCGGATCAGGGTGTCCGGGCGGTCACCGATGTTGACGTCAACATCGAACGACGCGACGATAGCATGGCAACGTCAACATGCGCTAGCGTCCGGGGAGGCCGACCGCTCGGCCCCTCGATCCGGAAGGAGCGCCAGCGTGACGATGGAGTCCCCCGCCGGCACCCGCCGCGCCCCCTCGATGGCTGCCGTGGCCGACGCTGCCGGAGTGTCGATGCAGACGGTCTCGCGCGTCGCCCGGGGCTTCGACAACGTCAGCCCGGAGACCCGCGACCGCGTCCAGCGCGCGATGGAGTCCCTCGGCTACCGGCCCAACCGTGCCGCCCGTGCCCTGCGCTCCGGCCGCTTCCGCACGATCGGCGTGATCATGTTCACGCTCGCGTCCTTCGGCAACATGCGCACGCTCGAGGCGATCGCCGACGCCGCGGGGGTCGCCGACTTCACGATCACCCTGCTGCCCATGGCCTCGCGCACCGAAGCGGGCGTCCGTTCCGCGTTCTCGCGCCTGCACGAACAGGCCGTCGACGGCGTCGTGATCATCATCGAGTCGCACATCATCGACACCGCCGAGGTCGTGCTGCCCGACGGCGTGCCGATGGTCATCATCGACTCCACGGGCAGCACCGACCACCCCGCGATCGACACCGACCAGGCCGACGGCGCCCGACAGGCCACGCAGCACCTGCTCGACCTCGGGCACGAGACCGTCTGGCACGTCGCCGGTCCGGAGTCGTCGTACTCAGCAGCCCGTCGCCTCGCCGCGTGGCAGGACACCCTGACGCGCGCCGGTCGACCGGTCCCACCGGTGTTCCGCGGCGGCTGGACGACCGAGCACGGCTACGAGGCCGGGCTCGAGATCGCCGCACGCCCGGAGATCACCGCGGTGTTCGCCGCGAACGACCAGACCGCCCTCGGTGTCCTGCGCGCCGCACACGAGTCCGGACGCCCGGTGCCGTCGTCGCTCAGCGTGGTGGGGTTCGACGACTCCCCCGAGTCCGACTCGTTCTGGCCGCCGCTCACCACCGTGCACCAGTCCTTCGACGAGGTCGGCCGCCGAGCGGTCGCGAACCTGCTCGCCCAGATCGACGGCGAGCGGGTCAGCGTCGCGGCCGACCTGGTGCCGGTGCGGCTCGTCGAGCGGGCGAGCACGGCGGCGCCGCCGGCGCGCTGACGCGGGCGTTTCGCCCTCACCGACACATCACGCGCGCGCGTTCCCGTGAAGTGTCGCCCAGCCCGTGAAATCGCGCACGCGCCGGACGGGAGGCCCAGCGCCAGGCCGCCACGGGCCTCCCGGCCGCCGCGCGGGCCACGTCACGGGCCCAGCGACAGTCCACGCGCCCGTCACCCCGTGAACTGTCGCCCAGCACGTGAACTCGCGCCGCCCGCCGCGCCCCCACAACGAGCAGAGGACGTCGGGCGCGAGCGCCCGACGTCCTCTGTGCTCACTCGACGCCCGCCGTGGCGTGCGCCGAGGCGCCTTGTCAGCCGATCGAGACGGCGGTCCAGGAGACCGGCGGGAGCTCGATCGTGACGGTGTCGCCCTCGCGGCGGACCGACTCGTTCGTGCGCAGCCCCACGCGGGAGGTGTTCTCCAGGTCGTTCACGGCGTGCAGGTCGTCGTCCCAGACACCCTCGGCGTGGACGTCACCCGTCGCACCGATGCCGGCCAGGTCGATCGTCACCGTGGTCGGCTCGGACGGGTGGCGGTTGATCAGGAAGACCGCTGCCTTGCCGTCCTCGGACACGGTGGCGGCGGAGTCCACGACCGGGACCTCACCGTGCTTGCCACCGTCGACCGTGTCGCCCGAGGCCTTGACCTGCAGCGAGGTGCCCTGCGCCAGGCGCGAGGTGACCGAGAACGGGAAGAACGTCGTCTGGCGCCAGGCCGGGCCACCGGGCTCGGTCATGATCGGGCCGATCACGTTGACGAGCTGGGCGAGCGAGGCCGAGGCGACGCGGTCGGCGTGCCGGAGCAGCGAGATGAGCAGGCCACCCACGACGACGGCGTCGGCGACGGTGTAGATGTCCTCGAGCAGACGCGGGGCGACGGGCCACTCGTCGAGCGTGAAGGTCTTGGCCTTCGCTTCCCACTTCTTGATCGACCAGACGTTCCACTCGTCGAACGAGATGTCGATGCGCTTGTCGGACTTCTTCTGCGCCTGGACGTGGTCGGCGGCCGTGGTGACCGTCTTGATGAAGTGGTCCATGTTGGCGCCCGAGGCGAGGAACGACGGCAGGTCGTCGTCTTCCTCGTAGTAGGCGTGCGCGGAGATGTAGTCGACGTCGTCGTAGGTGTGCTCGAGGACGGTGCGCTCCCACTCGCCGAACGTCGGCATCGACGCCCCGGAGGAACCGCAGGCGACGAGCTCGAGGTCGGGCTGGATCTGCCGCATGGCCTTGGCGGTCATGGCGGCGAGCTTGCCGTAGTCGTCGGCGTTCTTGTGGCCGAGCTGCCACGGGCCGTCCATCTCGTTGCCGAGGCACCACATCTTGATGGCGAAGGGTTCCTGGCGACCGTTAGAACGACGGTATTCGGACAGTGCGGTCCCGGCGTCGATGTTCGCGTACTCGAGGAGCTCGATCGCTTCCTGCGTGCCGCGGGTGCCGAGGTTCACGGCGAGCATGAGCTCCGAGCCGACCTGGTCGAGCCAGTGCTGGAACTCGTGCAGTCCGACCTCGTTCGTCTCGGTCGAGTGCCAGGCCAGGTCGAGGCGGCGGGGGCGCTGCTCGACGGGGCCGACGCCGTCCTCCCACTTGTACCCGGAGACGAAGTTGCCACCGGGGTAGCGGATGGCGGAGACGCCGAGTTCCTTGACGAGTTCGACGACGTCCTTGCGGAAGCCGTGCTCGTCGGCGGTCTCGTGGGTGGGCTCGTGGATGCCGTCGTAGACGTGGCGGCCGAGGTGCTCGACGAACCCGCCGAACAGGCGACGTCGCACCGGCCCCACGGTGAACGCGGCGTCGAGGACGAGGTGTGTGCGGGGCATGGATCTCCTTCGATCGTGGCAGTGCGGTTCGTGCGGGGAGCGGGTGGGGCCACGGACGGGAACCGAAGCGGGCCGTCACGAAAGTGAGCGCTCACCTGACGGAAACGCTACCGGGTTCCACGCCGTCGCGAAAGGGGTGGCGGATGCCGGGAGCGAGCGCTAATGTGAGCGCTCACGGAGCACCGGAAGGTCGCTCCGTGTCCGGAGCAGCAGTGCTCCGGGTCCGGAGCAGCGATGCTCCGGCGGGAGCACCGACCCTGTTCCCGAGCCCGGCCCATCCCGATGGAGTGATGCCATGCCGATCCCACCCGCAACACCCGCGTCGCGCCTCTCGCGCCGGGGCTTCCTCGCCGCCGGTGCAGCGGCCGCGACGGTCCTGCCGCTCGCCGCCTGCTCGAGCCCCCTCGCCGCCGGCCTCGCCGGCAGCGCACTCAACCCCGAGACCCTCGTCTTCTGGAACCTGTTCGGCGGTGGCGACGGCGTCCGCATGCAGGCCATGGAGGACGGCTACGCGAAGCAGCACGGCGGCTCGAGCGCGCTGCAGGGCACCACGTTCGCGTGGGGCAACCCGTACTACTCGAAGCTGACACTGGCGACCGTCGGCAACAAGCCGCCGGACGTCGCGGTCGCGCACCTGACCCGCGCGAAGCCGCTCTGGGACGGTGACCTGCTCGACCCGATCACGTCCGACGACCTGGCGAGCGTCGGCCTGAGCGCCGCCGACTTCAACCAGAAGGCCTGGGCGGCGCAGAAGACCGACGGCAACAACATCGCGGTCCCGCTCGACACCCACCCCTTCGTCCTCTTCTACAACGTCGACGTCTGCAAGAAGGCCGGCCTGATCGACGGCGATGGCAACCTCGTCGACCTCAACGGCATGGACAACTTCGAGAAGGCCCTCGCCGCGGTCGCCAAGGTCACCGGCGGCACGGCGCTCAACGTCGCGAACGTGGTGCCGGAGACGGCCACCCCGTGGCGCTTCTTCTGGACCATGTACAACCAGCTGAAGGACGCCACCCCGTTCATCAGCGACGGCGGATCGAAGCTCACCGTCAACGAGGACGCCTACAACGAGGTCACGAGCCGCACCCAGAAGTGGGTGAAGGAGGGCTGGCTGAACAAGGCCCTCGACTACGCCACCGCGCAGTCGCTCATGTTCGACGGCAAGGCCGGCTTCTTCATGCAGGGCGAGTGGGAGATCAGCACCGCGCAGTCGATCAAGGGCCTGAACTTCGGCATGGCGCCGATCCCCCAGCTCTACGACAAGCCGGCGACCCAGGCGGACTCGCACACGTTCGTCCTGCCCAAGAAGGACCGGACGCCGGAGCAGCGCAAGCAGCACATGCTCTTCATCAAGCAGATGCTCGAGCAGAGCCTGACGTGGGCCGAGGGCGGGCACGTGCCGGCCTACATCCCGACGTTCGACAGCGCCGCGTACAAGAAGCTCACGCCGCAGTCGAACTACGCGGCCGCAGCCGAGACCGCCGTGTTCGACGACGCCGCCTGGTACGGCGGTTCGGGTTCGACGTTCGAGGGCACGGTGGGCGCCCAGCTCGCCCTCGTCCAGCAGGGCAGCTCGTCCCCCGCGCAAGCCCTCAGCGCCATCAAGTCGCAGCTCGCGACGTACCTCAACACCCCGAGCCCCCTGTGACCCGGTACGCAACAGCCCGGCCGGACCACGCCGGGCAGACGACCCCCGCGATCGCCGTGAACACCGCGCGAAAGGCACGATGACGTGACCACAGCACCTGTCCTCGACCGGCCGACCGACGCAGCCACCGCGCCGCGTCTCCGCCGGAACCGCACCTACGGCTCCAGCGTGAACCGCGGCCAGGGCCGCAGCGGCTGGCTGTTCCTCGCCCCGTTCGGCCTGTTCTACGTGGCCTTCCTGCTCGGCCCGACGGTCTGGATGATCGTCACGAGCTTCTTCAACACCTCGACCGTCCGCACCGGGCTCGGCAGCTTCGCCGGGTTCGCGAACTACGCCGAGATGCTCGGGCGCAGCGACTTCTGGTCGTCGCTCTGGCACACGCTGCAGTTCACGCTGTACACGACCCCGCCGCTCGTCATCCTGGCGTTCGTGTTCGCCGTGCTGACGAACCGGATGAACCGCGGGCAGTGGTTCTTCCGTCTGGCGTTCTTCCTGCCGTTCATCCTGCCGTCGGCGACGATCTCGCTGATCTGGGTGTTCATCTTCACGCCGAGCACCGGTCTGTGGGCGAGCCTGCAGTCGGCGATCGGCATGACGCCCGGCTCCGGCATGCTGTCGAGCCCGAACACGGCCATGATCGGTGTCGCGATCGCCACCGTGTGGTGGACCCTCGGCTTCAACTTCGTGCTCTACCTGGCCGGTCTGCAGGAGATCCCGCGCGAACTGTACGAAGCAGCCGCCGTCGATGGTGCGTCGAACTGGCAGCAGATCAAGTCGATCACGCTCCCCCTGCTCGGCCGCACGACGACGCTGGTCGTCCTGCTGCAGATCATCGCCAGCCTGAAGATCTTCGACCAGGTCTACCTGATGACGAACGGCGGGCCGGGCATCTCGACCCAGGTCTCCCTGCAGCTCATCACCGGCGTCGGCTTCACCGACAACCGGCTCGGTGCCGCATCGGCCGCGTCGGTCCTCCTGTTCATCGTGATCGTGGCGATCGCGGTCATCCGGCAGCTCGTCGAGCGCGCTGCCGCCAAGCGAGAGATCGGGGCCTGACATGACCGCCACCGAGAGCATCACCACCGGCCGCAAGCTCCGCACCGGCGTCTCGTCCGCCGCTCCGACGAGCGCCGCGAAGATCGGCGTCAGCGGTCGCGGCTTCACGATCGCGTCGGGGATCGTCCTGACGATCTTCGCGATCATCTGGCTCATCCCGAGCGTGTTCGCCCTGAAGACGTCGCTGTCCGACAATGGCGTCGCCGCCCTCGGCGCGAACGCGATCCTGTCGAACTGGAACCCGACGCTGCACTCGTACTCGTCGCTGTTCCAAGCTGGCGACATCTGGAATTGGTACCTCGCCAGCGCCATCACGAGCGTCGTCACGGCGGCACTCACCGTGCTGTTCGCGTCGATGGCGGCGTTCGCGCTGTCGCGGCTGGTGTTCCGCGGCCGCAACATCGCGTTCCTGCTCATCATCCTCGGGATCATGATCCCGACGCAGGTGCTGATCATCCCGATCTTCCAGGAGCTCAACGCGGTCGGCCTGCTCAACACCTACTGGTCGGTGATCTTCCCGCAGGTGCCCGCCGTGATCGCGGTGTTCATCTTCAAGCAGTTCTTCGACGGCATCCCGAAGGAGCTCGAAGAGGCCGCGCGCATCGACGGTGCCGGCATCTGGAAGGTCTACTGGTCGGTCATCCTGCCGCTGTCGCGTCCCGTGATCGCGGCCGTGACGATCCTGACCTTCGTCGGGGTGTGGAACAACCTGCTGCTGCCGCTGTTCGTGCTGTCCAACCCGGACCTCATGACGATCCCGGTCGGGCTCGCCACGGTCCAGGGCAGCTTCGGGCAGCGCTACGCCGACATCCAGGCCGGTGCGATCCTCGCGGCGCTGCCGCTGATCATCCTCTACCTGATCTTCCAGCGGCAGATCGTGGAGGGCGTGACGGGCTCGGGCCTCAAGGGCTGACGCGACCCACCACGGACGGGAGGCCCGGTGCCAGCTGGCACCGGGCCTCCCGTCCGTCCGTTGGTCGCGTCGCGTGCGCGGCGCGGCTGGCGGAACCGGGCGTACCCGGTCGGAAGTTCCTTGGTGGTATGCCCGAAAGGACCAGGCATCGCGTGCGCCAGGGGAAGAATCGGGCGTACCTGTTCAGGACGAGCGCACCTGGCGGAACCGGGCGTACCTGGTCGGAAGTTCTGTGGCGGTACGCCCGAAAGCACCAGGCATCGCGCACGCCAGGGGAAGGACCGGGCGTACCTGGCGGGAACGGGCGTAGCTAGAGGGAATCGGGCGCGCCTGGCGGAACCGGGCGCACCTGGTCAGAACGGGCGTACCCGGTCGGAAGTTCTGTGGCGGTACGCCCGAAAGCACCAGGCATCGCGCACGCCAGGGGAAGAATCGGGCGTACCTGGCAGAACCGGGCGTACCTAGGGGGAACGGGCGCGCCTGGCGGAACCGGGCATACCTGGTCGGAAGTTCCGTGGTGGTACGCCCGAAAGGACCAGGCATCGCGCACGCCAGGGGAAGAACCGGGCGTACCTGGCGGGAACGGGCGTACCTGGCGGGAACGGGCATGCCTGCCGGGCACGCGCGGGTCAGGCGGGGACGGAGACCTTCGTCTCGTGCTTCCAGAACCCGGAGAACGTGATGCGCGACTTCGGCAGGCCCGCACGGTGCAGGTGGCGGCGGCCCTCGGTGGCGAGCTTCGACTCCCCGACGACGAACGCGTAGCCCTGGTCGTCGGACGGCACGTGCCGCTGCAGTTCGGCGAGGGCGCCACTGCCGGGGACGGCGCCCGGCTGCCGGACGATCCAGGTCACCTGCACGCCGGTGGGGGCGTCGAGGTCGCGGATGTCGGCGGGGGTCGGGACCTCTTGGATGATGCGGCCGACGGTGTCGCGCGGCAACGAGGCAGCGATGCCGACGATGCCGGGCAGGCCGGTCTCCTCCGCCGCGACGATGATCTCGCTGGTGCCGGCCGGGACGTCGAAGATGCAGCCCTGGTCGAGCATCGCGAGTTCCTCGCCGGGGCTTGCGGCGCAGGCCCAGATCGCGGCGCGGCCCTCGAGCTGACCGCGGTGGTCCAGGTGCACGACGAAGTCGATGTCGAGCTCGGCGGTGCCGTCGGCGAGCAGGCGGTAGGCGGCGACGGTGTAGTTCGCGCAGTGCGGGCGGATGTCCTCGGGGATGCCGAGGAACGTCGGCCACCACTTCTTGCCGTCCAGGTCGGGCATCCGGAAGGCGTCCTGGTCGGGGCGTCGGACGAACAGGCGGAACCAGTGGTCGAAACCGAGGTAGCCGAACTCGTGCAGGTCGTCGCCGGTGACGGTGACGCGCTGCATCGAGGGGGTCACCCGCTGGGTCCGGAGGACACGGGCGCGGAAGAGCCGGGGGTTCGTCGGCAGGAGCCGCGGGGTCTTCGCCATGAGGCAAGGCTAACCTAAGATGACTTCCGTGCCAGCCCCCAATCCCGTTCTGGCTTCCGGTCCGGAGGCCCCCGAACCCGTCGCGTCCAGCGCCCGAGACGGCGACGCGTCCCGTGCCCTCGGCGTCCACCGGACCGCGATGCGGCGGCGGACCGCGGTGATCGTCGGGCTCGTCGTCGCCCTGGTGCTCGTCGCCGTGGCGAGCATGCTGCTCGGCAGCAACCGCATCGGTGTCGCCGAGGTGTGGGCGGGGCTCACCCGCTCCGGGTCGAGCACCGACGAGGCGATCGTGTGGGGCTCCCGCATCCCGCGCACGCTCATCGGTGCTGCGGTCGGGGCGGCCCTCGGCATCGCCGGGCTGCTCATGCAGGGACACACCCGCAACCCGCTCGCCGACCCCGGCCTGTTCGGGGTCTCGTCGGGTGCGGGGCTCGCGGTGGTGCTCGGCGTCTACGTGTTCGGGGTGACGAGCACGAGCGCGACCGTGTGGTTCGCCCTGGTCGGGCCCCTGGTCGCGAGCGTCGTCGTCTTCTCGGTGACCATCGCCGGCAGCGGCACCGCCAGTCCGGTGCCACTCGCCCTCGCCGGGGCCGCGGTCTCAGCGCTGCTCGCCGCCCTGACCTCCTTCGTCGTGCTGACCGACCAGGCCTCGCTCGACGCGTACCGGCTCTGGGTCGTCGGGTCCCTCGCCGCACGACAGCTCGACATCCTCGGGGCGGTGTGGCCGTTCCTGGCCGCCGGGCTCGTGCTCGCGGTGCTGAACGTCCGCGCCCTCGACGCCCTCGGGCTCGGGTCCGAGCTGGCGAAGGGGCTCGGCGAGAACGTGCTCATCGCCCGGCTCGTCGGCCTGGGCGGGATCACGCTGCTCGCCGCCGGGGCGACCGCTGCGGCCGGCCCGATCGGCTTCGTCGGCCTGACCGTGCCCCACGTCGCCCGCGCGCTCGTCGGCACCGGACACCGCTGGACCCTGCCGGTCTCCGGTCTGGTCGGCGCAGCCCTCGTGCTGCTCGCCGACGTCATCGGTCGCCTGATCGGCGGGTTCTCCGAGGTCGAGGTCGGCATCGTGCTCGCCGTCATCGGTGGCCCGGTGTTCGTCGCCGTCGCCCGTCGCCGATCGCTGGTGTCGCTGTGAGCGGGGCAGCGGTGCGCAGCACCGGCAGCACGCCCGGCAGCGCGCCCAGCAGCACGCCCGAGACCACCACGCCGGGCACGCCCGCCCCCGCTGCACGAACCCCCGGCCGCACCGGCATCCGCATCGGCCCCGTCGGCCTCGCCTGGCGCCCCCGGGTGTTCTGGTACACGGTCGGATCGATCGCCACCGTCCTGGTGCTCATCGTCCTCGGCACGGCGGTCGGCTCGACGTGGATCGCACCCGGGGTCGTCATCCGGTCCCTGCTCGGCCTGGAGTCCGGGCCGGACGCCTTCATCATCACCACCCTGCGCCTGCCCCGCGTGCTCACCGGCGCACTCGTCGGCCTGACACTCGGGGTGGCCGGCGCACTCACCCAGACCTTCACCCGCAACCCCCTCGGCACCCCGGACATCATCGGTGTCACCGCGGGCGCGAGCGTCGGTGCGGTCGCGGCCATCGTGCTCGGCGGCGGGACGTACTCGGTCTCGTCCCTGGTGCTCGGTGGCGGGATCCCGGTTGCCGCCACGATCGGCGCCCTGGTCGCTGCGGTCCTGGTGTACGGCCTGGGCTGGCGCGGCGGCGTGCAGAGCTACCGGCTCGTGCTGGTCGGCATCGGCGTGAGCGCGACCCTCGACGCGGTGACGAGCTACCTGCTCGTCCGCGCGAAGATCACCGTCGCCACCGCGGCGTCGCAGTGGCTCGTCGGCAGCCTGTCGAGCACCTCGTGGGAGAGCGTCTGGCCGCTGCTCGTGGTGGCGGTCGTCGCGGTGCCGATCGCGCTCGCGACGAGTGCTGCCCTCGGCATCGGGCAGCTCGGCGACGAGGTCGCGACGGGCGTCGGACTCGGCGTCCAGCGGCACCGGCTGCTCGTCATCGCGCTCGCGGTCGTGCTCACCGCCGCCGCCGTGGCCGCAGCGGGGCCGGTCGGCTTCGTCGCGTTCGTCGTCCCGCAGGTCGGGCTCCGGCTCGCCGGCACGAACCGGCCGCCGCTGCTGCTCGCCGGTGCCCTCGGCGCCGTGCTCGTGCTCGCCGCCGACCTGCTTTCCCGTTCCGCGTTCCCGTGGCAGGTGCCGGTCGGCATCATCACCACCGTGATCGGGGCGCCGTACCTGATCTGGCTCCTCGTCCGTCACCGCAAGGAGATGTCCCGATGACAACATCGCACCAACACGAGCACGAGCACGACACCCCCGTGCTCGAAGCCACGGCCCTGTCCGTCGGCTACGACCGCCAGCCCGTGCTGCGCGACCTGGACCTGCGGATCGAACGCGGCACCGTCACGACGTTCCTCGGCGCGAACGGCTGCGGCAAGTCGACCCTGCTCAAGGCGTTCGGCCGCGTGCTCAAGCCACAGGCCGGCGAGGTTCTGCTCGACGGCACCCCGATCCGCAGGGAGCCGAACCGCCAGGTCGCCCGCAAGCTCGCGATCCTGCCGCAGTCCCCCGTCGCCCCCGCGGGCACCAGCGTGCTCGACCTGGTGATGCGCGGCCGGAACCCGCACCAGTCGTGGGCGAAGCCGTGGACCGCCGAGGACGCCGCCGTCGCCGAAGAGGCCATCGCCGCCACCGGCCTGACCGAGGTCGCGCACCGCGACGTCACGAGCCTGTCCGGCGGGCAGCGCCAGCGTGCCTGGATCGCCATGGTCGTCGCGCAGCAGGCCCAGACGCTCCTGCTCGACGAGCCGACCACCTACCTCGACCTCGCGCACCAGCTCGAGGTCCTGCGGCTCGTCCGGCGGCTGAACCGTGAGCAGGGGTCGACGATCGTCATGGTGCTGCACGACCTGTCGCTCGCGGCGCGGTACTCCGACCGGCTCGTGGTGCTGCACGACGGCGGGGTCGTGGCCGACGGCACCCCCCACGACGTCCTCACCCCGGCACTGCTCGAGCACGCGTTCGGCCTGCACGCCCGGGTGTTCCCCGACCCGGTGACCGGTGCACCGATGATCGTGCCCGAGGCGGACGAGCACGACCCCGTCCCGAGTGCCACGACGGGGCACACGGTCCCGAGTGCCCCGACCGAGCGCACGGTCCCGACGAAAACCGAAGACGTACTGGCGAGTACCGCGAACTTAGGTTAGCCTCTCCTAACGTGAAGACCTCCCGACGTGGCCACCTGCGCGCCGCCCTCCTGACCTCCGTGACCGTCTCGGCACTCCTCCTGACCGGCTGCTCGAGCACCGGCAACTCGAACGACTCCGACTCCGACGGCGGCACCGCCGCGTCGAAGGCATGGTCGTACGAGGACGCCACGGGCGCCACCGTGAAGGTCGACCACACGCCGAAGCGCGTCGTCGTGCTGAACGACATCGCCCTGTCGTTCATCGAGTACGGCCTGAAGCCCGTCGGCACCTTCGGGCAGCTGACGATGGCGAAGGACGCCCGGTTCAAGGGGCTCGACACCGACGGCATCACGCAGCTCGGCACCGCCTACGGCGACATCGACCTCGAGCAGCTCGCCGCGCTCAAGCCCGACCTCGTCGTCACCTCGGTCTACCCGACCGACGCCAAGGGCACGCTCGACACGAAGCAGCCCGGCTACGGCTTCAAGGACAAGGCGCAGGAGAAGCAGATCGAGGCCATCGCGCCGGTCGTCCAGGTGAAGTGGGGCGGCAAGGGCGAGGACGTCATCGAGAAGATCGCCGAACTGTCCGAGTCCCTCGGTGCGAAGGAGTCGACGGTCGACGCCGCCGAGGAGCGCTTCGACACCGCGGCCGACGAGCTCGAGAAGGTCTCGAAGGAGAAGGACCTGTCGGTCGTCTCGATGTACGCCGACGGTGACGGCGCGTACGTCACCCGCCCGACCGACGAGCCGTCGCTGCAGATGTACGCGTCGTACGGGGTCGACTTCGTCAACCCGAAGCCCGAGGGCTTCTACTGGGGCATCTACTCGTGGGAGAACGCCGGCCAGATCACCGGTGACGTGCTGCTGCTGTCGCAGCAGGGCTACCAGGTCGCCGACCTCGAAAAGCAGCCGACCTTCGCCGACAACGCCGCGCTCGAGGCGGGCCAGGTCCACAGCTGGACGTTCCCGGCCCTCGACTACGCGTCGCAGGCCGACTACATGACCAAGCTCGCGGGCTGGCTCGAGGACAGCAAGAAGCTGTCGTAGGACGCAACCGAGAACCGGCCTGGAGGCGTGGTGCCAGCTGGCACCGCGCCTCCAGTCCGTTCGTGGTTGCGTTCCGGGCCGTCAGCCGGCCGGCAGCGCCGCGTTCACCGCGGTCTGCGCGTCGCGCCAGACGGCCGCGCGCGATCCCGCGTAGGTGCCGCCCTGACCGTTGGAGAACGACCGCAGGTTGTGCTTCGCGCCGTCCGTGTTGCCCTGCCAGTAGGCGGTGACGGCACGCGAGGTCCCGCCCACCAGCCACACCTGGTCGGCCGCGTCCGTGGTGCCGGTCTTGCCGAACAGGGTCGCGCCGTCGGGGGTCTGCCCACCGCTCGCCGTGCCGCCGCGGAACGCGCCCTGCATGACGTCGAACGCGGTGGCCGCGGTCTGCGGCGACACCGCCTGCCTGCACGTGCGGGGTTGTCCGCCGAGTTCCTCGCCGTCGGGTGCGACGACCTGGTCGATCACCACGGGTGCGCAGAACCGCCCGCCGTTCGCGATGCCCGCGTAGGCCGACGCCATCGTCAGCGGGGCGATGCTCTCGGTACCGAGCAGGGACCCCGGGTTCCAGGGCAGCTCGCCACCGGTCGCCAGGTGCACCCCCAGCCGCTCGGCCACGTCGCGGATGTCGCACAGGTCGAGCTGTTCGGCCATCGACTGGTACGCCGCGTTCACGGACTGCGCCGTCGCCGACCGGACCGAGTACGGACCACGCTGCCCGGGTGAGTCGTTCTTCGGCTGCCAGAACGCCGAGGCGGGTCCACCGCACGCGGTCCACTCGCTGTGCGGGTGCGGTGTGCCGTCGACGACGGTGTCCGGGCTGCGGCCGGCCTCGATCCACGCCAGCAGGGTGAACATCTTGTAGGTCGAACCGGTCTGGAAGCCCGTCGAGCTGCCGTCCGCCTGGTCGGTGGCGTAGTTCAGCGAGGTCGCGGTGCGGGGCGCGTCGGACGACCGGTCGTGGTCGGTGTTCTGCGCCATCGTCAGCACACGGCCCGTCCCGGCCTCGACCGTGTTGAACGTGGCCCCCAGCGCCAGCCGGGTCTCGGTCTTCGGGTCGTACTGGTCGAGCAGCCGCTTCTGTTCCGCGTTCAGGTCGAGGTCGAGCGTGGTCTGGATCCGGTACCCGCCGGTGCGCCAGGCGTCCGCCCGCTGCTGCTTCGTCGCGCCGAGCTGCGGGAGCCGCTGGGCGATGGTCTCCGCGTGGTCGCAGAAGAACTCCGCGCCCACCTCGACCGCCTCGCACCCCTGCTGCGGTGCCGTCAGGTGCACGGAGTCGGCGACACGGGACAGCCGAGCCGTGCGGTACTCCTCGGTCGACAGGTGCCCCTGCTCGTGCATCGACCGCAGGATCACGTTCCGCCGCGCGGCGTTGTCGCGGTGGTGGTCCGGCGTCGACAGGTCCCGTCGCTCCGGCCACTGCACGATCGCGATGAGGGACGCCGCCTCGGCCGGGGTCAGGTCGGTCGCCGACTTGCCGTAGTAGTGCTGCGCCGCCGACTGCACCCCGTAGGTCTGGTCACCGAAGTAGGCGATGTTCAGGTACGCCGCCAGGATCTGCTGCTTCGTGTACTGCTTCGCCAGGCTGATCGCGAGCTTCATCTCGGCGAGCTTGCGCTGCGGTGTCCGCCGGGTCGCGTCCTCGTACGCGGCCTCGCGCTCCTCGGCGGTGGGCAGTTCGCTCGCCTGCTGGATCTTGATGTTCCGCACGAGCTGCATCGTCAGGGTCGAACCACCCGACCCGCCCTCGGTTCCGGACGTGGCGACGCTCACGAGTGACCGGACGACGGACGTCGCGTCGACACCGCCGGTCTCGTAGAACCGCTTGTCCTCGCCGTCCACCGCTGCGTGCTCCAGGTGGTCGCTGATCTGCTCGAGCGTGAGCTCCTGCCGGTCCTGGTCCCACACGTTCGCCAGGTGCACCGGCTCGCCGCCGCGGTACGCCCAGATCTGGTTCCGCTGCGGCAGCTGCCCGATCTCGATGTCCTCCGGCAACGACTCGAACACCCCGATCGCCGAGGTCGTGCCGACGCCGGCGACCGCGATCACCGGCGTCACCCCGACGCTCACCAGCAACCCGGCGAGCACACTGCCACCCACGAAGCCGAGCGCGGCTCCCCCTGCACGTCGCATCGTCATGTCGTCCGTTCCCCCTCGGTCGCACCGTCATCGGCGCGGTCCGGAGAGGCTCGCAGTCCTGCTCGGGCGGTCGCCGTGACTTCCCCGCGGAACACCGTCGTGTCCGCTGGGAAAGTGCCGGTGCGATCCGCTCCCCGCCGCCGCGCTACGATCCGGGCATGACCCCGATCGCGCCACGTGTGCTGCACATCCTCTGCACGGCGTTCCTCGTCGTGGCGTTCCTGGCATCGTTCGTCGGTGGGTACGCGAACGCGAACGACTCCGGCGAGGGCGGCGCGAACATCGGTGCCGGGGCGCTGATGTTCTTCGGGGCACTCGCCGGCGTGGTCGGCATCGGGCTCGGCGTCGCGGCGCTCGTCTCCGGCCTCGTCGCCGCCCGGCGCAGCGCGGCCTGACCACCGGTCGCGCGCCGTTCGGAGCACCACGGTCGCGGTGGTGGCGGGATCGCCAGGACCGGAGGATCATCGGCCCATGGAGTACTCGACGGCGATGCTCACCGAGGAGACGTGGCCCGACTTCGCCGCGCTCGTGACCCGCAGCAACGGTGTGTGGGGCGGGTGCTGGTGCATCGGTTTCCACCCGGACGGCCCACGCGGGACGCCCGACCCGACGACGTCCCACCAGGAGGCGAAGCACCGCCACGTGCGGAACGGCACGAACCACCAGGTCCTCGTCTACGCCGACGGCACGGCGGTCGGCTGGTGCCAGTTCGGGCGGCCGGTCGAGCTGCCGACGATCCTGAACCCCGGCGCGTACGCCCGCGACGCCTCGACGCCGCCGGACTGGCGGATCGGCTGCGTGTTCGTGGAGTCCCGGCACCGGGGTCAGGGGGTCGCACGCGCCGCGGTCACGACCGCACTCGACCAGATCCGGCGGGCCGGCGGCGGGACCGTCGAGGCCTACCCGGAGCAGACGGTCGAGCGGAAACCGCAGCGCGGTGCCTACCTGCACACCGGGCCGGAAGAACTGTTCACGCAGTTCGGGTTCGTGCGCGACCGCCGCATCGCCAAGTGGCGGTGGGTGATGCGCACGACGGTGTGACCGGCGTACCCGCTCGACGCCGCACTTCCAGCCCGTCGCGCGTACCGTGGGAACCGTGACACGCACCGCTCCGGTACGACCGCACCGCCTCGCCCTCATCGGCGCCGCCGTGGCCCTGGTGATCGGGGTCGGCCTGCTCTTCACCCCCTGGGACGGGCCGGTCATCGTGCTCGCCTGGGCGCTCATCGTCGCCGCTGTCGTCCTCGGCGCCATCACGCTGTTCCTGGTGCGGGCGCCCCGCAGCTAGGCCGCGAGCCACGGCCAGCGCGACGATCTGGCGTGCCGCGCGACACCCCCGCACCAGCACCACCCGCAGCAGCGCCGGATACGCTCGGCGCATGACGGACCAGGGGTGGCACGAGGACGTGCTCGGAGCACCGTACGAGCGGCTCGAAATGCCGCTCGGCACCGACTCCGAGGGACCCGTCGTCGCCACCCTGGTCCGCCGCCGGCACACCCCGACGGACCTGCTGCTGCACGGTCGCGGGCCCCTGCACGGGGTCGACGTGCTCTACGTGCACGGCTGGTCGGACTACTTCTTCCAGGTGGAGCTCGCCGAACGCCTCGAGCGGCTCGGTGCCCGGTTCCACGCGCTGGACCTGCGGAAGTACGGTCGGAGCCTGCGCCCGTACCAGACCCCGGGCATGGTCGACGACCTGGCGGTGTACGACGAGGACATCGCCGCGGCGCTCGACGCGATTTCGGCCGAGCACCCCGGCTCGGACCGCCGCCGACTCGTCCCGATGGGCCACTCCACCGGCGGCCTGACCCTGTCGCTCTGGGCAGCCCGGCACCCGGAGCTCGTGCACGGCCTCGTGCTGAACAGCCCGTGGCTCGAGTTCCAGGCCACGGCGGTCGGCCGGGCCATCGTCGCACCGGTCATCAAGCTCGGTGCCCGCCGGAACCCCCTCGCGCCGATGCCCGCCGTCGACCCCGGCTTCTACACCCGCACCGTCTCGGCCGAGGGCGAGGGGTCGTGGACCTACGAGCAGAAGTGGCGGCCGGAGCGTGGCTTCCCCCTGCACCCCGGGTGGCTCGCCGCGGTGTTCGACGGCCAGGCACAGGTCGAGAAGGGCCTCGGGATCGGGGTCCCGACCCTGGTGATGCTGAGCGACAAGAGCATGCTCCAGCCGCGGTGGGACCCGGGCATGGCGCGGGCCGACGTCGCCCTGAACGTCGACACGGTGGCGCACCGCTCGCTCTCCCTCGGCGAGGAGGTCACGGTCCGCCGACTCGAAGGCGCCCTGCACGACGTCGTGCTGTCCGCGCCGGAGGTGCGGGAACGGGCGTACGACGCCATCGGGCGCTGGGCGACCACCCTCCGCTAGTCCCGCGGCGACAGTCCCGTGACGCTGGCGACTCAGTCGGACAGCCCGGCCACCGCGGTGCGGGTCGCCGCGGCGACGAGCGCGTCCGACGGCTCCGCACCGGGATCAGCGCGGCTCGTCATCACCACGAGCACGACGGGGTCGCGCCCCGGCGGCGTCACGACCGCGATGTCGTTCCGCACCCCGTAGGACGCCGTGCCGGTCTTGTCGGCGACCCGCCACGACGGGTCCACCCCGGCACGGATCGTCGCGTCCCCGGTCGTGTTGCCGAGCATCGCCTCACGGAGCACCCGCCGGTCGGCGGCGTCGAGGGCGTCCCCGAGCAGCACGGTCCGGAGGTCCGCCGCGAACCGCTCCGGCGTCGTCGTGTCCCGTGGGTCGCCCGGGGTCGCCTCGTTCAGGTCGGGTTCGACCCGGTCGACACGCGTCGTCCGGTCCCCGATGCCGCGCAGCCACCGCTCGACGGCGTCCGGCCCGCCGAGCCGCTCCACCAGCAGGTTCGCCGCGGTGTTGTCGCTGGAGCGGAGCGCCGCGTCGACGAGCTCGCACACCGTCATCCCGGTGTCGACGTGCTCGCTCGTCACGGGCGCGTACTCGAGCAGGTCGCCGCGGTCGTAGTGCACGACGGTCGCCAGGTCGGCGTCGGACGAGGCGTCGAGGACCGCCGCCGCGATGAACACCTTGACCGTCGACGCGAAGGCGAACCGCTCCCCCGCACGGTGCACGATCGTCCGACCGCTCCCGGTGTCGACGGCGGCAATCCCGAGCCGTGCGTCGTACCGCCGCTCCAGCGCCGCGAAGGCCCGCGCGGTGGCGGGGTCGGTCGCCGGGTCGGTCGACGGCGCCGCTGCACCCGAAGCCGCCCCAGACGCAGCAGCAGGAGCAGACGACGTCGGCCCGGTCGTGTCACCACCCGGCACACCGGAGCACCCCACCAGCCCGACCAGCACCAGCGCCGTCAGGGCCGCGGCCGTCGTCCTCGTCCCACCTCGCACGCCCCGAGCCTGCCCGACGACCGTGCAACTACCCTGAGCGGCATGCCAGCCCCCGCCGTCCGCCTCACCCGCCTGGACCCCACCGGCGCCGACCGCCAGGAGTTGCTCGCGTTCCTGACGTCCGAGGAGTTCCCGTTCCACGTCCGACGGCGCATCAGCGCGGCCGACGCGGCGAGCGCCGTCGACTCCGGCACCTACCGCGACGACGAGCACGACACATCCTGGCTCGACCACGACGACCTCGGGCGGATCGGACTGGTCCGCCTCGAGGACCTGGCGGACCCCGTCCCCCTGTTCGACCTGCGCCTGGCCGGTCGCTTCCGGGGTCGGGGACTCGGGGTCCCCGCCCTGCGTGCGGTGACCGACCACGTGTTCGCGACGATGCCGGCGATCACGCGCTTCGAGGGCCAGACCCGCGAGGACAACACCGCCATGCGCCGGGTCTTCGTCCGCGCCGGGTGGGTGCAGGAGGCCCACTACCGCGAGGCGTGGCCCGTCGACGGCGGACCGGCCGTCGGGTCGGTCGGTTACGGCGTGCTGCGCCGCGACTGGGAGACGGGCGAGACCACCCCGGTGCCGTGGGACGACGTCGCGCGGTGAGCGGCTGACGGTTCTGGTTCACGATCCTCGGGGTTCGCGAACCGGAACCGTCATCGCGCGGACACGAACCGCCGTCCCGCGCCCGTCACGTGGGCAGCAGGCGGACGGGAGGCCCGTGGCGGCGCCGCCACGGGCCTCCCGTCCCTCGGTCGGTCGCGTCTCAGGACCGTGACAGGCGCTCCACGGTGGCGTGCGCGCCGTCCGCGATGAGCCCGTCCAGGGCGTCGCGGTACGCGGCGACGAACCGTTCGTCGTCGACCAGGTCGCCGAAGACCTGGCGGTTCGCGATGAAGGCGAGGCGGTCCTCGCGCTGGGTCAGGGCGATGCGGTGCAGGGGTTCGGCGAGCCGGTCGACGATCTCGATGGGTTCACCGGACTCGTCGGTGCCCTCGTCGTAGCGGGCCCAGGACGCGACGATGCCGGCGGACAGCGTGACGGGTCGGCCGGCGGCCAGGTTCTCGCGCACGACGGGGAGCAGCCACTTCGGGATCCGGTCGCTCGACTCGGCGCAGAGCCGGGCGAGGGTGTCGCGCACCTCGGGGTTCTGGAAGCGCTCGATCAGGGTCGACTTGTACTCATCGAGGTCGATGCCGGGCACCGGGTGCAGCGTCGGCGTGCCCTCTTCGTCCATGTAGCGGCGCAGGAAGGTCGCGATCGCCGGGTCCTGCGTTGCCTCGTGCGCGTAGCGGTACCCGGACAGGTAGCCGAAGTAGCAGAGTCCCTGGTGGCTGGCGTTGAGGAGTCGGAGCTTCATGAGTTCGTACGGCTCGACGTCGTCGACGAGCTGGACGTCGGCGTCCTCGTAGGGCGGGCGGCCGGCGGGGTGGGCGTCCTCGAGCACCCACTGGAAGAATGGTTCGGCGACGACGGGCCAGGCGTCGTCGATGCCGAGCTCGTCGCGGACCCAGGCGCGGTCCTCGTCGGCGGTGACCGGGGTGATGCGGTCGACCATCGAGTTCGGGAACGCCACGTGCTCGTCCATCCAGTCCGCGAAGGCCGGGTCCTGCAGCCGGGCGTAGGCGGTGAACATCGACCGTGCGACGTGCCCGTTGCCCTGGATGTTGTCGCAGGACATCACGGTGAACGGGTCGAGGCCGCGGTCCCGTCGGCGGCGCAGTGCCTCGACCACCAGGCCGAACACCGTGCGGGGCGGGCCGTCGCCGCGCAGGTCGGCCGCGACGCCGGGCTCGTCGGCGACGAACTCGCCGGTGACGTGGTCGAAGTTGTAGCCGCCCTCGGTGATGGTCAGGCTGACGATCCTGGTGTCCGGGTGCGCCATCTTCTCGACGACCGCGTCCGGATCGTCGACGGCGAGCAGGTACTCGACGATGCTGCCGACGACGCGTGACTCACGGGTGCCGTCCGGGTGCTTGAGGACGAGCGTGTACAGGCCGCCCTGCTCGGCCATCGCGGTCGCCATCCGACGGTCCTGCTCGAGCACGCCGACGCCGCAGATGCCGTACTCGCGGGCCTCGCCTCGCTGCAGGAGCCGGTCGATCACCATCGCCTGGTGCGCGCGGTGGAACCCGCCGACGCCGAAGTGGACGATGCCGGCGGTGATGCCGTCGCGGTCGTAGGTGGGCACGGTGACACCGCTCGCGGCGATCTCGTCGAGGGTCTCCGGGGACAGGCGGACGGGCATCGGTACTCCTTCGTACGGTGGCGGATCCGCGGGCGGTGACGCAGCGGTTCGTCCGGCCAGTCTGGCACCCGGCACCTCCGACTGAACAGCGGTGCAGCACAGACGTTCTGCACCGGGGGACGAACCTGGGGATGCACTCAACCTCGTTGCACCGAGTGCATCGATGCACCTAGTGTTCGATCTCGTGACCATCGCGACCGACCGCCGTGCTGCCCTCAAGGCGAAGCACCGTGCGGCGATCCTGCAGGCCGCTCGCGACCTGATCGACGAGCGCGGCGGCCGCGACTTCAGCGTGGACGACCTCGCTGCCCGGGCCGACATCGCCCGGCGCACCGTGTTCAACCACTTCGCCTCGCTCGACGAGGTCCTGCTGGCCGTGTGCGAGCAGGAGCTGTCCGTCATCATCGACCGGTTCCTCGCCGACATGGCCCGCACCCCGGTGGGCGACGGCAGCCGGGCCTCGATGTTCGACGAGCTCGAGTCCGCCGCCCGCGGTGCCGACCTGGCTCCCGCGATCGCCAGCATGTACCGGATCCTCGGCGACCCCGGCAAGGACGACCCGAAGGCCGCGGTCCTGACCCAGACGGCGTTCTCGCGGGTGACCGAACGGCTCCGGCACGAGGTCGCCCGGCGCTACCCGGCCGCCGACCCCCTCGATGCCGCACTGCTCGTCGAGTCGCTCATGAGCGGCATCGTCGTCATCGCGGAGCACTGGCTGGCGACGTCCGGCCCCGAGCTCGACCAACCGGCGCTCGACGCGTGGGACGACCTGCTCGCACGACTCGTGCACAGCGTCCGCAGCGGCTACATGGCCGACGGCTGACACCGCTCCACCTCCTCATCCCCCAGGGGTCCACCGGCGCACCCCGCACCACCAGCACCTGACACGAAAGGACCGCAGGCAACCGCATGGCCGGTCTCCTCTACCGTCTCGGACGGTTCTCCGCACGACGCCACTGGCTCGTGATCATCACCTGGGTCGTGATCATGGCCGTGGCGGGCGTCACGTACACGCTCTTCGCCGGCACCATCTCGTCGTCGATCACGATCCCGAACACCAAGACCAGTCAGGTGCAGGACCAGCTCGCCGACAAGTTCCCGTCGGCGAACGGCGGCAACGGCACGATCGTCTTCGAGACGAAGGACGGCAAGGCGTTCTCGTCGTCGCAGCAGTCCGAGATCGACGACTTCCTGACCAGCCTCGAGAAGCTCGACGGCGTCAAGGGCACGACGAGCGGCTTCGACACCCAGCAGCAGCTCGACGACCAGCGGCAGAAGATCGTCGACGGCCGTGACCAGATCGAGTCCGGTCGCGCGAAGATCGAGAGCGGCCAGGACCAGCTCGACGCCCAGAAGGCGCAGCTCGAGTCCGGCAAGCAGAAGATCGAGGACGCCCAGGCGCAGCTCGACGCGCAGAAGGCCCAGGCACAGGCGGCCGGTGGCGCAGCCGTCCCCGCCGCACAGGCGCAGGCAGCGGCCGCCCAGCTCCAGCAGGCGCAGGCGCAGATCGACGCCCAGCAGGCCCAGATCGACGCCGGTGAGCAGCAGATCGCCGACGCCCAGAAGACGATCGACACGAACAAGCAGAAGCTCGACGACAACGAGCAGGAGCTCGAACAGGGCTCGGACCTGCTCGACCTGTCGAAGGACATCCGCTTCGTGTCGGACAACGGCAGCGCCGCGATCGGCACCGTGCAGTTCACGAAGTCGACCTACGAGGTCCCCGCGGACACGAAGACCGCCATCGCGGACGACGCCGAGTCGGCCGACATCCAGGGCGTCAACGTGTACGTCTCGAACGACATCGCGCAGGGTGTGCCGTCGATCCTCGGCCCGGGTGAGATCGGCGGTGTCATCATCGCCGCGATCGTGCTGCTCCTGATGCTCCGCACGGTCATCGGCGCCGCGGTCCCGCTCGTCAGCGCCGTGCTCGGCGTCGGCGTCGCCTCGCTCACCGCCCTGTCGTTCTCGAGCGTCGTCGAGTTCATCTCGGTCACGCCGGTCCTGGGGGTGATGCTGGGCCTGGCGGTCGGCATCGACTACTCGCTGTTCATCCTGAACCGGCACCGGACCCAGCTGAAGCAGGGCATGCAGGTGCACGAGTCCATCGGGCTCGCGAACGGCACCTCGGGCAACGCCGTGGTGTTCGCCGGTGCGACGGTCATCGTCGCGCTGCTCGCGCTGAACATCACCGGCATCCCGTTCCTCGGCCTGATGGGCACGGTCGGCGCGGTCGCGGTGCTCTTCGCGATCCTCATCGCGACCTCGTTCACCCCGGCCCTGCTGTCGCTCATCGGCATGCGGATCCTGCGGAAGAAGGAGCGCGCGAAGATCGGCAACACCGACTCCACGCGGATCCCGAACAAGCCGATGTCGAGCTGGCGCGCGGTCATCACGCTCGTCCTCGGCGTCGCGGTGCTCGGCACCATCGCCCTGCCCGCGACCCAGATGCGCCTCGGCCTGCCGAGCGGTTCGTCCGAGGCCGTCGAGTCGAGCCAGTACAAGGCCTACAAGACGCTCGAGAAGGAGTTCGGCGCCGGGCAGAACGGCCCGCTGCTCGTCGTGGCGACCCTGCCGGAGTCGATCAGCAAGAGCGACGTCACCGCGACCGAGGTCACCATCGGCCAGGCGATCGCGAAGAACGACGACGTGGAGGCCGTGCTGCCCATCGGCGCCTCGAAGGACCGCGACATCGTCGCGTTCCAGGTGAAGCCCGCCGGCGGCCCGGACAGCGTCTCGACCGAGAACGTCGTGAAGGACCTGCGCGAGCAGACCGTCTCCACCGACGACGGCAAGGTCACCCTCGGCGTCGCCGGCAACGCGTCGGCGAACATCGACGTGTCCGAGAAGCTCTCGAACGTGCTGCCGCTCTACCTCGTGGTGGTCGTCGGGCTGTCGCTGATCATCCTGATCATCGTGTTCCGGTCGTTCCTCGTGCCGATCACCGCCACCGCCGGGTTCATCCTGTCCGTGCTGGCGTCGTTCGGTGGTCTGACCGCGATCTACCAGTTCGGCTGGCTCGGCTCGGTCTTCGGTGTGCACGACCCGGCACCGATCCTGAGCTTCCTGCCCATCATCGAGATCGGCATCCTGTTCGGTCTGGCGATGGACTACCAGCTGTTCCTGGTGTCCGGCATGCGTGAGGCCTACGCCCACGGCGCGAGCGCGAAGGTGGCCGTCCAGCGCGGTCTGCACGCGGGTCGCGCGGTGGTCACGGCGGCGGCGATCATCATGATCTCCGTGTTCGCGGGCTTCATCTTCTCGGACTCGTCCACCATCAAGCCGATCGGCTTCGGGCTGGCGTTCGGTGTGCTGATCGACGCCTTCGTCGTCCGGATGCTGCTCATCCCGTCCGCGATGCACCTGCTCGGCAAGAGCGCCTGGTGGTTCCCGAAGTGGCTCGACCGCATCGTGCCGGACGTCGACGTGGAGGGCGCGAAGCTCGAGCGCACCCACCCGGTCGCCGGCCACGAGGACACGCACACCGGCACCCACGCGCTCCCCGTGGAGCCGGACGCGAACGCGCACGACTCGGGCCACCCGCCCGCGCACCGCGCGTAGTCGACGCACCAGCGCAACCACCCTGGAGGCCCGGTGCCGGTCCACGAGACCGGCACCGGGCCTCCAGGCCGTTGCGCCCACCGCCCCGGGTCGCGAGCACGCCACTTCGTGCACGAACGAAGTACCCTGATCGCATGACCCAGACCGCCCCGGATCCGCTCGCGCTCGACCGGCAGCTCTGCTTCGCACTCGCGGCGACGAGCCGCAGCGTCATCGGGCTGTACCGCGACCTGCTCGAACCGATGGGCCTGACCCACCCGCAGTACCTCGTCATGCTCGCCCTGTGGGAGCGGGACCCCCGGTCGGTGCGCGAGATCGCCGGCGAGCTGCGACTCGACTCCGCCACGCTGAGCCCACTGCTCAAGCGATTGGAGGCCTCCGGCTACGTCCGCCGCACCCGCAGCGCCGCCGACGAACGCCAACTCGAGGTGTCCCTGACGACCGCCGGGCACGCCCTGCGCGACCGGGCCCAGGCGGTCCCGCTCGCCGTCGCCGACCGGCTCGGGTGGCCACTCGCCCGACTCGAGTCCCTGAAGGACGAGCTGACGGAGCTGCTGGAGCGCGTCGACCAGGTGTGATCCACGGCCATCAGTGCCATAATGGTTCGTGCACGAACGAAAGGATGCACCGTGGGACGCTTCGGCCAGTGGTACGAACGGTGGAACACGACGCTCATCAACAAGATGGGCCCCTCGCAGATCGGCGCCGGTCGCCCCGAGGGCATCGACGACCGGACGATCGACCGGGGCTGCCCCCTGTGCGGCAAGCCCCTCTCCCAGCACCAGGTGATCCGGCCCGAGGGCCAGGTGCGCTCGTCGACGCTGGTGTGCCCGCGCGACTGACCGCGCTGCCTGAAGAAGTGCTCCGAGGTGGAATTGCATGGGACAACTCGTCGTTCGCCTTGACGTGAAGCTCTTCGAACCCGCCTCCATCGGCGCCCTGTCCCTGTCGAACCGCGTCGTCATGGCCCCGCTCACGCGCACCCGCGCCGGCGAGCACGGCGTCCCGAACGACCTGCTCGTCGAGCACTACCGGCAGCGCGCCGGCCTCGGCATGATCATCACCGAGGGCACCTGGCCCGTGCAGGAGGGCCGCTCCTACCCCGGGCAGCCCGGCATCGAGACCGACGACCAGATCGCCGGCTGGCGCCGCGTGACCGACGCCGTGCACGCCGCCGGCGGCACGATCGTCATGCAGCTCATGCACGGTGGCCGTGTCTCGCACACCGACATCTCGCAGACCCCGCGCATCGTCGCCCCGTCCGCCATCGCCGCCCCCGGGCAGACGCACCTGGCCGACGGCTCGAAGGCCGACATGCCCGTCCCGCACGAGCTGACCACCGCCGAGGTGCAGGAGGCCGTGCAGGGCTTCGTGCAGGCCGCCCGCAACGCGATCGCCGCCGGACTCGACGGTGTCGAGGTCCACGGCGCCAACGGCTACCTGGTGCACGAGTTCATGTCGCCCGTGTCGAACACCCGCACCGACCAGTACGGCGGCTCCCCCGAGAACCGCGCACGCTTCGCGATCGAGGTCACCACGGCCATCGCCGAGGCCATCGGCGCCGACCGCACCGGCATCCGCCTGTCGCCCGAGCACGGGATCCAGGGCGTCATCGAGGACGACGCCGCCGACGTCCGCGCCACCTACACCGCCGTCGCCGAGGGCCTCGCGCCGCTCGGCCTCGCCTTCGTCGACGTCCTGCACGCCGAGCCGACCGGCGACCTGGTGCAGCACGTCCGCCGTACCGCGGGCGCGCCGTTCATCGTGAACTCGGGCTTCTCGTCGCTCACCACCCGCGACGAGGCCATCGCGATCGTCGACGGCGACCACGCCGACGCCGTCGCCGTGGGCCGCGCCGCGATCGCCAACCCGGACCTCGCGCACCGCTGGGAGCACGACGCCGAGCTCAACGAGCCGCGTCCGGAGCTCTTCTACGGCGCGACCGCCGAGGGCTACACCGACTACCCGTCGCTGGCCGAGGCGCGCGCGACCGTCGCGTAGTCGACGCACCACCTGACGGAATGGAGGCCCGTGGCGACACCGCCACGGGCCTCCCGTCCGTACCGGGGCCACGTCGCAGGCGTGCGCCGACGGTCAATGGTCGAGGACCGAGAGCGAACCGACCACCGCGACGGCCAACGGTCCGCTGTAGGACACGCAGACGACGCCCATCCACACGGCCCCGCCCACGTCGCTCGCAGACGGCTCTTCCGCCGGTCGCGGAGCACCAGGCGACGCCCCGCGGCGGCGATCGCGTCGGCGTGCCCGTCCTCGAGCAGCGAGCGGTCGTCCTGGTACCGGGAGGCGGCGCGCACGACACGGGGCACGACCTCGCCCAGGACTGCCTCGACCTGCATCCACGGCGCAGGGCGCGACCAGTCCGCAGTCCCCGGCGCCGAGAAGACCAGCCGGTCGTCGACCATCTCGACGTTCCAACCGGCCGCGTGGTCGACGAGCGCCGCCATCACGTCAGGGGTGAGGACGTACAGCGCGTCCTGGCCGTAGTCCTCCGGCGCCCAGACCCGGAAGTGCCGGTCGAAGTCACCCTCCAGGGACATCCGCTGCCGGTGGCGGAGCACCACCGGGAGGTCGCTGCGACGACCGTCGTTCGCCGTGGCGTCGAGGAGCAGGTGCGGCAACGTGCCGGGCAGCCGGACGGTCAGGTACGTCCAGTCCCGCGAGACCATCCAGCGCCGCAGGACGCAGCCGAACTCGACGTCCGGGACGCCGTCGACGTGCACGGGGGCGGTGCCGAACCGGGGGTGGACGCGGATGCCGGAGTAGCGCGGGGTGATCATCGAGTCGAGCGGCTTCGGACGGACCGGACGCGCCGGGTACCCACTGGCCTCCCCCGTCAGCACTGCCCGAGCCTCGTCCGGACGCAGGGGCCGAGGTCGTTCGCCCCGGACCAGGAGCACGACGAGCCCGACCACGCCGGCGACGAGCACCACGAACCAGGCCGCCCAGCGGACGACGTCACCGACACCCGCGCCGTTGTGGACGAGCCCGGTGCCCCAGATCACGAGCGCGGACGCGAGCCATGCGAGCGGGACCTCGATCGCCAGGAGCAGCGCGTTCCACCACCACGGGGCCTGTCGCGGGCGGCGCATCCGCGGTCGTCGCGCCGCCTCGGCCGCGAACTCGTCGTCGGACGCCGCCAACCAGCGCAGATCCATCGGCCCCCCTCTGGAGAAGGATCGTAGCGTCCGCGTCGAGAACGCCCGGCGGAGCCGTCCACGTCTCCTAGGATCGACGCAGTGAGTACAGCAACGCCGGGCGAGCGGGGCCCCGCGCACCGAGCGCGCGACACCACGCGGTGGGACATCCAGGGCCTCCGCGCGTTCGCCGTCCTCGCGGTCGTCGTGTACCACCTGTGGCCGGGCGCCCTGCACGGCGGGTTCGTCGGCGTCGACGTCTTCTTCGTGATCTCCGGCTTCCTGATCACCGGGCTCCTGCTGCGGGAACAGCTCGCGACGGGCACGATCCGGCTCGGACGGTTCTGGTCGCGCCGGGCCAAACGCCTGTTGCCGGCCGCGTTCCTCACCATCGTGGTCACCGGCGTCGCGGTGCTCGTCGCCGTGCCGAGCGCGCTGTGGGGGCAGTACGGGCGCGAGCTGATCGCCTCGACGGTGTACCTGCAGAACTGGGAGCTCGCGGCGAACGCCGTCGACTACCTGGCGTCGGCCGACGCCCCCTCACCGTTCCAGCACTTCTGGTCGCTGTCGGTCGAGGAGCAGTTCTACATCCTCCTGCCGCTCCTGCTGCTCGGCGTCGGGGCACTCGCACGCCGTCGGTTCACGCCGCTGGCGACCGCGCGGCTGCTGCTCGGCAGCGTCGTCGTGCTGTCCCTCGTGTGGAGCATCGTGCAGACGTCCACCGACCCCGGCGTCGCCTACTTCTCCACCGGCACCCGCGCGTGGGAGTTCGCACTCGGCGGTCTCGTCGCCACCGTGCACCTGCCCGAGGTCCGCACCGAGGTCGCCCGACGGGTCCGCCTGGTCGCCACCGGCATCGGCGTCGTGGCCCTCGCACTGTCCCTCGTCGTCATCACCCCGGAGACGGCGTTCCCCGGGATCGCGGCGCTGCTGCCGGTCGCCGGTGCGGCACTGGTGCTGCTCTTCGGTGCGGGGACCGAGTTCGAGGACGTCGGTGCACTGCGGCCCGTCGCCTTCTTCGGTCGGATCTCGTACGCGCTCTACCTCTGGCACTGGCCGCTCGTCGTCATCCTGCCGATCATGCTCGGCCGTCCGCTCGACTGGGCGACGAGCTCGGCGGTGCTGCTCGTCGCGATCGGTCTGGCCACCGTGACGACCATCTGGTTCGAGGAACCGGTCCGGTTCTCGACGTGGCTGCGGGACCTGCAGCCCCGGGGCGTCGTCTCGCTCGCCGTCATCTGCAGCTTCACCGTCGTCACGCTCGGGGCAGCCACCCTGACCGCCGTCTACGTGCAGGAGGTCAACGCGACCACGGTCACGAAGCAGGTCACCGCCGAGCAGGAGGACGACGACGAGTCCTGCTTCGGTGCCGCCGCACGCATCGGCTTCGCCGACCCCTGCGTCGACCCCGAGCTCGCCGACGTCCGTGTGCCCGCTCCGGCCGTGGCCAAGGACGACGACGACAACCGCGCCGAGTGCTGGAGCGGCACGTTCCGGCCCTGCGTCCTCGGCAAGGCCACCGGCTGGTCGAAGCACCTCATCGTCATCGGCGACTCGCACAGCAACGCACTGATCGGTGCGTACGAGAAGATCGCCGACGACAACGGCTGGCGGATCGACCTGGCCGGTGCCGGCGGGTGTTACCTCACCACCGCGCAGCAGGACTCGCTGAGTCCCTCGTCGATGCGGGGCTGCAACTCGTGGAAGCACGCCGCCATCGACTACGTCCGCGAGCACCGCGACGCCGACGCCCTGGTCGTCACCCACTCCACCACGCAGATGCCGGTCAGCCTGCCGCCCGGACCGGCCCGCGACAAGGCCACCCGCAACGGCCTGGTCGACGCGTGGGAGCAGGCGGCCGGTGACGAGCTGCCCGTCATCGCCGTCCGCGACAACCCGGTGCCCCGCCCCGACGTCGTCGCCTGCCTGAGCACGATGTCCGGGCCGACGACGGACGCCTGCGACCGGTCGCGCGCCGAAGCACTCGGCACGACGGACTCGTCGGTCGAGGCCGTCGCCGCGTTCCGGGCGGCCGGGGGCAAGGCCGCGTCGATCGACCTGAGCCGCTACTACTGCACCGACACCACGTGCCCCGCGGTCGTCGGGGGCGTCCTGGTCTACCGGGACAGCACACACATCACCGCGACGTGGGCGTCGTCGCTCGAGCCCTACCTGGAGCGTGCGCTGCAGGACCGGTTGGCGGCCTTCGGTCGCTGAGCCGGACGGCCCGAACGGGAGGACTGAGCGCTTCATCAGACGATCGTCTGCCGAATTGCAGGACCGTCCCAAGTTGAGGGACGAAGTTGCTCGGACCATGCCGCGGCCATCAGCATCGCACAGCGCGATCGACGGCCAGCGGACGCTCGAGGCAACTGAAGGGGCACCCCCGTGCACATCTCGCGCCGAACTGCGCTCATCGGCATCACCGCCACCGTCCCGCTCGTCACGACCGCGCTCGCGGCCCCGGCCGACGCCGCCACCACCTCCGGCGCGTCCGGCTCCACCGGGTCGACCGGTTCCTCCGGCTCGTCCGGCTCCGCCGACTCGGGCGTGCTCGCTGTGCAGCGCTGGCTCAACACGACCTTCGGGCACCTGCACGGGTGGGTGCACGTGGACGAGGACGGGCTGACCGGCAGCGGCACCGTGCTCGGGATCGTGCAGGCCACCCAGTCGCTGCTCGGCATCTCCCCCGTCGTCGCGACGTTCGGGCCGACGACCCGGCGGAAGCTCGAGCAGCACGGCGACGTCGGGGCCGAGACGGGCGACGACGCCGCGACCTGGCGCCGGCTGGTCCAGGCCGGACTGGTCTGCAAGGGCGCATCGACCGTCTCGCTCACCGGTGAGTACGACGCGGCCACCGTCGCGGCCGTGCAGGCGCTCCGGTCCGACCTGGGTGCCGAGCCCGGCGCGCTCCCGCTGTCGGCCCACCTGTTCGGAGCACTCCTCACCGTCGACCCCGTGCGACTCGCCTCCGGCGGGTCCCGAGCGGTGCGCGCGGTGCAGCAGTACCTCAACCGCACCTACGCCGAGGCGACCGGCGGCGCGTACGGCAGCACGAGCGGACTCGTCGACACGAGCACGTACTCGGCGGCGATCCGCGCGGTGCAGGTCGCGGTGGGCGTCACGGTCGACGGCGCCTGGGGCCCGGGGACGGCTGCTGCGCTCCGTGCCGCGGGCCCGAGCGTCGTCGGGGTCGGGGCCACCGGCGCCTGGGTGCTGCTCGTCAAGGCGCTCCTGGTGCTGAACGGCGAGCGCGTCGTGTTCAGCAGTGCCTACTCGGCGGCGGACGCCGCGGTGGTCCGTGCGTTCCAGCAGTTCCAGGCGTTCCCGCCCGCCGAGCAGACCGGGACGTGCGACGCCGGCACCTGGGCCGCCCTGGCCGCGAGCACGGGTGACCCGGACCGCGCCACGACCGGTGCCGACACCGCCGTACGCCTCGACGACGCCCGCGCGGCCGCCGTCCGTGCGTCCGGTGCCACCAGCGTCGGCCGGTACCTCACGAACCACCAGCGCTCCGGGGCACTCGACAAGGCCCTGACCCCCGAGGAACTCCGCGTGATGGCGAGCGCCGGGCTCGGGCTGTGGCCGATCTTCGAGGAGGGCGGGTTCGCTGCCTCGTGGTTCACGGAGGAACAGGGCGTCCGCGACGCGCACCGCGCCCACGACGCGGCCCGGAAGCTCGGGATCCCGAAGCAGACCACCGTCTACTTCGCCGCCGACTTCGACGCGACCTCGGCGCAGGACGAGTCGCTCGTGGTCCCGTACTTCCGTGGCGTCGCCGCCGGCCTGCGGGACCGCGGGAACCTGTACAAGGCGGGCGTCTACGGCTCCCGCGCCACGTGCACCGCCGTGAGCAGCGCCGGACTCGCGCACTTCTCGTTCGTCGCCGGGATGTCGCCGGCCTGGTCGGGCAACCAGCTCGAGCCGCTGCCGGGCAACTGGTCGCTCAACCAGATCCAGAACCGCACGGTCGGGTCGGGCAACGGGTCCACCGAGATCGACGCGGTGGTGGACTCCGGGCGCGACCCCGGCGTCCCCGCGGCTCGGCTGGCCGGCTGACGGACTGCCGACCGGGATCGAGCACCGCCGTGACCACCACGACCCCGCGTGACGACGAGCCGCACGCCGTGTTCCCGCACCGTGCCACCTACGTCTTCTCGAACTTCGAGGAGGCGATCTCGATGGACTGCTACTGCGACGAGGGCGCCGACCACTTCGGCGTCTACCCGTTCTACGACGAGGTCATCAAACCGATCATCGACGATCTGACCCGACGCGTCCGGCGCCGGTTCGGGAAGGAAACCCCGTGAACACCGCACACTCCACCACCCCGACCACCGCCCGGCACCGCACCCGCCGGACCGCCGCGACGGCCCTGGCCTTCGGGCTGCTCGCGGCGGGCATCGCTCTGCCGACTTCAGCGGCGAACGCCGATCCCCTGCCCACGTCCGCCGAACCGACGGGTTCCACGATGACCATCTCCCACGACGGTTCCCGTCCCACGGCGTCGACGGCGGAGCTCGACACCATCGGCACGCTCATCCTCCGACGGCTCGAGCTCGCCGACCCGGTGGCGGAGTCGAAGTGGCTCAGCGGCAAGCCGGTCGCCGACCCGGTGCGCGAACAGGCCGTCGTCGACGAAGCGGTGACCCTGGCAGAGCAGCAGGGCGTCGACCCCGTGCTGGTGACCCGGGTCATCCGCGCGCAGATCGCGGCGAGCAAGGTCGTCCAGCGCGGCCTCATCAACCACTGGACGCACAACCCGTGGACCGCACCCACGACGGCCCCGGACCTGACGACCATCCGGCCCCAGCTCGATGCCATCGACACGGACCTGGTGACCGCGCTCGGCCAGGCCCAGACCGTCGCCCAGGACCACCGGTGCGCACACCTGGTGGACGCGGAGCGGAAGCACCTCGACGTCGGGCTCGACTCGCTGCACCGGAAGGGGATCGACGTGGCCTGGCACACGTTCTGCGCCGCCTGACGCGGGCAGGGGACGGGCCGTCATCATGAGCGGCCCTAAGATGTGGTGTTCACTGATCGCTCAGCTCCGGGCGAGGAAGGACACCGCGACAGATGAACCAGCGGCAGCTCGCCATGGAGGCGTCTCGTCGAGCCATCATCGACGCCGCAGGGCAGCAGTTCGCGGCCTTCGGCTACGAGGCGACCACGTTCTCCCGTGTCGCCGAGGCGATGGGGAAGCCGAAGTCGGCGATCGGGTACCACCTGTTCCCGTCGAAGAAGGACCTGGCGACGGCGGTCATCGAACTGCAGCAGCAGCGCTGGCGTGAACTCTTCGACGCACTCCCCGCGCAGCCGGGCATCGAGCGACTGACGGTGTTCCTCCTGACCACCGGGATGGACGTCCGCCGGGGCTCGGTCGCGGGCGGCGCGGTCCGGCTCCTGCACGAACTCGGCAAGGCCGGCGTGCCGGTGCCGCGCGGTTTCGACTGGTTCGAGATGACGCGGGGCGAGCTCGTCAGCGCCGGGGTCGCGGCGGCGGACGTCGACGCGGCCGCGGTCCAGCCGTCCGTCCTGCTGCTCCTCAACACGACGCTGGGCATGGTGGACGGTTCGACGCAGCTGACCGACGACGAGCTCGTGGCGCAGCTCAAGGCGCTGTGGGCACCGCTCTTCACGTCGTTCGGCATCGCCGGTGCATCCGAGGTCATCTCGGCGGCCCAGCCGTACACGCCGGCCACTTCGTGAGCAGGAACGGTCGAGTCCGTCTCGGGGACTCGACCGTTCCTGCTCACGAAGTCGCACGGAGCTGACGCGCGACGGACGGACCCGTGCGCGCACGCCGGCCGGAACGCCGGAACGACGAAGGGCCCCAGTGGAATCCACCGGGGCCCTTCGTCGTTCTGCTTGCCTGTGCGCTCGAAGGGACTCGAACCCCCAACCTTCTGATCCGTAGTCAGATGCTCTATCCATTGAGCTACGAGCGCGTGGCCTTGCGGCCGTGGAAGACTCTACAACAGGTGCGGCCCGGGCGCCAATCGAGGCGCTCCGGCCCCCGTGCTCGGCGTGTCGCGAACGGTCTCCGACGGCCGCACCGTCACAGCGCCGCGGGCTCCTCGTCGAACACCTCGGCCAGGAACACCCGGAGCGCCTGCCACGACCGGCGGTCGGCACGCTCCTGGTACTGCGCGCCGTGGTCCGGGGCGTCGGTGCCCGGCACGGCGAACGCGTGCATCGCGCCCGAGTACGTCACGACCTGCCAGTCGACGTCCGGCGCCGCCCGCATCTCGTCCTGCCACGCGTGCACGGCCTCGTCCGGCACGACGGGGTCGGCGCCCCCGGTGAGGACGAGCAGCTTCGCCCGGATGTCCGCGGCGTCCGATGGGTCGTGCGCGATGAGGCCACCGTGGAACGCCACGGCACCGACCAGGCCGGCACCGGTCCGCGCGAGCTCGAGTGCGGTCGAGCCACCGAAGCAGTACCCCATCACGACGACGCGGGCGGGGTCGACGTCCGGGTCGGCGAGCAGTCGCTCGAGCCCGGCGGTGGCGCGGGCCCGCAGCAGGGGCAGGTCCTGGTAGAAACCGCCGGCGACCTGGGCCGCCGTGTCGTCACCGGGGCGGACGCCGGCTCCGTAGATGTCCGCGCCGAACGCGACGTAGCCGAGCCGGGCGAGCATCGTCACCCGGGCCTCGACGTGCTCGTTCACGCCGTGCCAGTCGTGCACGACGAGGACGGCCGGACGACGGCCCGCGATCGCGGCGTCCTTCGCGAGCACACCGAGCAGTTCGGAGCCCTCGTGGTCGTAGGGGACGTCGTCGACACGGATGTCGGCGCCGGCGGGTTCGGGAACGGTCTGCAGGACGTCGTCGGTGGTGTTCACGTCGCCCGACGCTACGCCGCCACTCGGGCTCAGGCCTCGATGTTGTCCCAGCCGTCCGGGCCGACGGACCCGGCGGCGTACTCGTCGAGGGGTGTCTTGCCGGCCTTCCACGCGTCGAGGAACGGCCCGACCACCTTCCAGCCCTGCACGGCGCTGTCGCCGCGCACCGACAGCGTGGCGTCGCCCTCGAGCACGCCGGCCAGCACCTCGCCGTAGGCACTCAGGCGCCCGGGGTTGAACGTCACCTCGAGGCTCGTGTGGTCGATCGTGTACGGGTCACCGGCGCCGTTGACGTTGAGCTCGAGCTGCATCTCGTCCGGGGCGATCCAGATGCGCAGCCGGTCGGGCAACTCGGTGCCGGTGAGCCCCTCGGGCACGTGCGGGGAGTCCTTGAACGTGATGACGATCTCGCGGCGCTGCGCGGCGAGCGCCTTGCCGGACCGCAGGGTGAACGGGACGCCTGCCCAGCGCCAGTTCGCGATCTCCAGGGTGAGCTGGGCGAGGGTCTCGGTGCCGAGCGACGGGTCCACGCCGTCCTCGTCGACGTACGACGGCAGCTGGCGGTCCCCGACGGTGCCGGCGGTGTACCGGGCGCGCTTGCCCGCGGTGACGACGTCGCCGCCCCACGGCCGGACGGCCCGCAGCACGAGCTCCTTCTGGGTGCGCAGGTCGTCGGCCTTGATCGAGGCGGGGGCCTCCATCGCGACGACGGCCATCACCTGCAGCAGGTGGCTCTGGATCATGTCGGTGAGCGCCCCGGCCTTGTCGTAGTAGCGCGCCCGACCCTCGAGACCGAGGGTCTCGTCGTAGACGATGTCGACGCGCTCGACGTGCTGCGACGAGAGCAGCGGTTCGATGATGCGGTTGGCGAAGCGCAGCCCGAGCAGGTTGAGGACGGTGGAGCGGCCGAGGAAGTGGTCGACCCGGTGGATGCGTTCCTCGGGGATGAACGAGTGCAGCAGGTCGTTCAGGTGCGAGGCACTGTCGGCGTCGGTGCCGAACGGCTTCTCGAGCGCCAGGCGGGTGCCGGCGGGCAGGTCGAGGTGGGCGAGCTGCTCGCAGCTCTTCTCGGTGACCGCCGGCGGCAGCGCGAAGTAGATCGCGGGGTCGTGCTCGCACGCGGCGAGCAGTGCCCGCAGGTCGTCCGGGTCGGTGACGTCGGCCTTCCGGTAGGTCGAGGCGTCGACCACGGCCTGCAGTCGCTCCGGCAGCGCTGTGTCACCCGAGGCGCCCTCGTCCTCCTCGTTCTTCGACGCCTGCGCGTTCTCGAAGGACTCGCGCACCTGCGCCTTCCAGTCGGCGTCGGACAGGTCCTCGACACCGGCCCCGACGAGCTGAATGTCCCAGTCGTCCTTCACCTGGAGCAGGGTGGCGAGGCCGGGCAGGAGCAGGCGCTTGGACAGGTCGCCGCTGGCTCCGAGGATGAGCAGGCTGGTCTGGAGGCTCGACATGCAGCAGACGGTACTCATCGGCCCCGGTGGATGACCGGGCCGCTACGGTGGTGTCAGTCCGGCGCGAGGGAGCACCATGAGCAGTGGGTACGAAGGGCGACGCCTCCGTGTCGCCGTGGTCGGGACGGGCATGATCGCCGGCGTCCACGCCCGGGCGGCCCGGGCCTCCGGCGCCGAGGTCCTCGGTGTGCTCGGCCGGAACGCCGCCCGGTCCGAGCAGGTGGCGGCGCAGCTCGACCTGCCCCGTGGCTACGCCTCCCTCGACGAGGTCATCGCCGACGCCCCCGACGTCGTGCACATCTGCACCCCGAACGACCAGCACCACCCGCAGGCGCTCGCGGTGATCGCGGCCGGCATCAACGTGGTGTGCGAGAAGCCCCTGGCGATCGACCCCGCGCAGGCCGCCGAGCTCGTCGCCGCCGCTGCCGAAGCCGGTGTCGTGGCCACCGTGCCGTTCGTGTACCGGTACCACCCGATGGTCCGCGAGATCCGGGCGCGCATCGCCGACGGGGAGCTCGGCCGGCTGCTCGCGGTGCACGGCCACTACCTGCAGGACTGGATGCTCGACGAGGACGCCTCGAGCTGGCGGGTCGACCCGACCTCGAGCGGGCTGTCCCGCGCGTTCGCCGACATCGGCTCGCACTGGTGCGACCTGGTCGAGTTCGTCACGGGTGAGCGCTTCGCCTCGGTGTCCGCCGCGACCGACATCGTCTACCCGACGCGGCCGGCGGCGTCCGGTCCGTCGTTCTCCGGCTCCCCCGACCCGGACCCGGTGGCCGATGCGGCCGAGCGCGCCGAGGTCACCACCGAGGACACCGCCGTCGCCACCTTCCGCACGGCCACGGGCCGCATCGGCAACGTCGTGATCTCGCAGGTCGCCTCGGGCCGCAAGAACCGCCTGTGGTTCGAGGTCGACGGCACCCGCGGCAGCGCGGCGTTCGACCAGGAGCAGCCCGAGTCGGCCTGGTTCGGCAACGAACGCGGCGCCCAGATCGTGGTCCGCGACCCGTCGCAGGGGTACCCGGACCAGCGCCGGCTGGCGATCGTGCCGGCCGGGCACCCGCAGGGGTACCTCGACGCCTTCGCGGCCTTCGTCGCCGACACCTACACCGCGGTCCGCACCGGGGTGGCCCCCGACGGACTGCCGACGTTCGCGGACGGCGCCCGCTCCGCCGACATCATCGAGGCCGTGATCGGCAGCGCGGCCGAGACGACCTGGCGGGAGATCCGGTGAAGCTCGGCATGCTGACCGCCTGCCTGCCCGGTTGGTCACTCGACCGGATCGCCGGGTTCGCCCAGCAGCAGGGCTACGAGCGGCTCGAGGTCGCCGTCTGGCCCGGCACCGGCGGTCGCGACTTCGAGGCGGCGCACCTGCCGGTCGCCACGTTCACCGACGAGGACGCCCTGGCCACCCGCGCCCTGCTCGACCGCACCGGCCTCGAGATCTCGGCGCTCGCGTACTACGAGAACAACCTGCACCGGGACCCGGAGCACCGTGCCGCGGTGCGGACCCACCTCAAGCACGCGATCGACACCGCGCAGACGCTCGGCATCCCGTACGTCGGCACCTTCATCGGGCGCGACACCACGAAGTCCGTCCGCGAGAACATGGCCGAGGGGAACCGCGTCCTGCCCGAGCTCGTCGACTACGCCGGCGAGCGCGGCGTCCGGCTCGTCATCGAGAACTGCGTGATGGAGGGCTGGCACCCCGACGGGTACCCCGGCAACATCGCGTACTCCCCCGAGCTCTGGGGTTGGGTGACCGGTCTGGGCTTCGGCCTGAACTGGGACCCGTCGCACCTGACGTGGATCGGCATCGACCCGGTCGAGACGATCCTGCCGTTCGCCGAGCACATCGTGCACGCCCAGGCGAAGGACCTCGAGCTGTTCCCCGAGCGGCGCAACGAGTACGGGTTCTTCGGCAAGGTCGACAAGGGCGACGACCCGTGGGACATGGGCTGGTGGCGGTTCCGGGTGCCGGGACGCGGTGTCGTGGACTGGCCGCGCGTCGTCGACCGCCTCTACGAGGCGGGCTTCGACGGCACGCTGAGCGTCGAGCACGAGGACCCGCTCTGGGGCGGCACCGACGACCGGGTGCTCGAGGGGCTGCGCATCGCGCACCGCACGCTGCGTCCGCTGATCGCGCAGGAGCAGTAGCGAGCACCCACCGGCAACGAGCACAGGGCCCTGGTCTGGAGGCCCGGATCACGTGACCGACGTCGGTCACGTGATCCGGGCCTCCAGTCCGGTGCCTGTGAACGGACCCGTGCGCGCCCGCGCACGCTGGTGCCATGAGCACGACCGTGAGCGACTTCGTCATCGACCGCATCAAGGCGTGGGGGGTCTCCCGCGTGTTCGGGTACCCCGGCGACGGGATCGGCGCCTTCGACGGCGCGCTCGGCAAGGCGGCGTCGACGGGCGACGGCCTGGAGTACGTCCGCCCGACGCACGAGGAGATCGCGGCGCTGATGGCGACCGCGCACGCGAAGTTCACCGGCGAGGTCGGGGTCTGCGTCGCGACGTCGAGTCCCGGTGCCTTCCACCTGCTCAACGGGCTGTACGACGCGCAGATGGACAACCAGCCGGTGGTGGCGATCGTCGGCCAGCAGGGGCTCGCGGCGATGGGGTCGTTCACGCAGCAGGAGTCGAACCTGGAGCGCGTGTTCGCCGACGTCGCCTGCTACGTGCAGACGGTGGCCACGCCCGAGGCCGTCGGTGTGGTGCTCGACACCGCGTTCCGCACCGCGTCGCTGCGCAAGCAGCCGGCCGTCGTCGTGCTGCCCCACGACGTGCAGGCGATGGCGTACGACGCACCGCCGCTGGAGCACTGGGCCTCGCGGTCGAGCGACGTCCCCGCGTCCACCCGGATCACGCCGCCCGCCGACGAGGTGCGGAAGATGGCGGAGATCATCAACGCCGGGTCGAAGGTGACGTTCCTGGTCGGTGCGGGCGCGCGCGGTGCGACGGCCCAGGTGCTCGCAGCGGCCGAGAAGGCGGGTGCGGGGATCATCACGGCACTCCGCGGCAAGGACGTGATCCCGTCCGACGTGCCGTACCACTCGCAGCAGCTCGGGCTGCTCGGGTCGCTGCCGTCGCTGCACCAGATCCGCGACTGCGACACCCTCGTGCTGCTCGGCACGAACTACCCGTACGGCGAGTACATGCCGAAGACGGGGCAGGCCCGGGGCATCCAGGTCGACATCAAGCCGGAGCAGCTCGGCCTGCGGTACCCGACCGAGCTGAACCTGTGGGGCGACGTCGGCTCGACGCTCGACGCCGTGCTCCCGCTGCTCGAGCAGAAGACCGACAAGTCCTTCCAGCAGACCGTCGCCGACGAGATGCGCGAATGGGAGTCGGAGATGCGCGCGCAGTCCGAGGTCGCCTACGACGACGGCGTGAACCCGCGCCGGGTGATCCAGGCCGTGAACGACCGGCTGCCCGACGGCGTCACGGTCACCGCGGACGCCGGCACGACCGCCGACTGGTACGGCCACCACATCCGGCTGCGCGAGGGCATGCGCGGCGACATGTCCGGCCGCCTCGCGACGATGCTCGCGGCCATGCCGTACGCGGTGACGGCGAAGTTCGCGTTCCCGGACCGCCCGGCGGTGTGCACGATCGGCGACGGGGCCTTCCAGATGCTCGGCATGAACGAGCTGATCACCGTGAAGAAGTACCTGGCGGCCTGGCCGAACCAGCAGCTCGTCATCGTGGTCATGCACAACGACGACCTCGGCCAGGTGTCGTGGGAGATGCGCACCGAGGACGGCAACCCGATGTGGCGCGGCTCGCAGGACGTCGAGTCGATCGACTACGCCGGGTACGCGACGCTGCTCGGGTTCCAGGGCATCGCGGTGCACGAGGACTCCGAGGTCGAGGCGGCGGTCGAGCGGGCGTTCGCCCACCAGGGGGTGACCCTCATCGACGCGTACGTCAGCCGGAGCGTCCCGCCGTTGCCCCCGCACATCACGAAGGAGTACGCGATCAACACGGCGAAGAGCCTGCTGAAGGGTGACCCGGTCGAGTTCGACGTCGTGAAGGACTCCGCCAAGGCGATGGCCACCGAGGTCACCGAGCGGGTGAAGGGCGCCCTCGGCCGCGACTGAACCGGGTCGGGCGGGCCCAGGGGGACGGCCGTGTGAACGTCGTGTGACGACTTGCGACGGGGTCTGGCGAGTCGCCTGTGCGTCTTCGTAGGTTCGACGGCGATGAACACTTCCCACACCACCGGAACCGCCGGTGCGACGACCCGACGACGCCTCGGCGCCGGCGCGGCTCTCGCCACCGCCGGAGTCCTGGTCGCACTGTCCGTCCCGTCCGCAGCCGTCGCCGCCGAGGGCGACACGACGATCGACATCATCGACGTCAACGACTTCCACGGTCGCATCGAGTCCGAGGGCACCGCCGCCGACAAGGCCGCCGGCGCCGCGAAGCTCGCCAGCGTCGTGCAGTCCTACCGCGAGGCCAACCCGAACACGATCTTCGCCAGCGTCGGCGACAACGTGGGCGCCTCGACCTTCACCTCGCTCATCCAGCAGGACTCCCCCACGATCGACGCCCTGAACGCCATGGACCTCGACGTCAGCGCGATCGGCAACCACGAGCTCGACAAGGGCCAGGACGACCTGACCGGCCGCATCGAGGACCGCGCCGACTGGCCGTACGTCTCGGCGAACATCGTCAAGGCCGGCACCACCGACCCCGCCTTCACGCCGTACTCCATCGTGGAGAAGGGCGGCGTCAAGGTCGGCTTCATCGGTGCCACCACCGAGGACCTCATCCCCGGGCTCGTCAGCCCCGGCGGCGTGAAGGGCCTCGCGATGGCCCCGATCGTCAGCCAGGTCAACCGGTACGCCGAGCAGCTCACCGACGGCAAGGACGACAACGGCGAGGCCGACGTGCTCGTCCTGCTCGTGCACGAGGGCGCCA
This sequence comes from Curtobacterium sp. MCSS17_006, assembly GCF_003234215.1. Lineage (NCBI taxonomy): Bacteria > Bacillati > Actinomycetota > Actinomycetes > Micrococcales > Microbacteriaceae > Curtobacterium > Curtobacterium sp. MCSS17_006. The sequence goes on from NZ_QKSO01000011.1 coordinate 77,618, forward strand.
CCACGAGCGCGCTCACCGACGCCACCGGCACCGGTGCCTTCGGCAAGATCACCTCGGGCGTCTCGTCGAAGGTCTCGGCCATCGTGTCGGCGCACACCCACGCGACGTACAACCACTCCATCGCCGGCCCCGACGGCACGGAGCGTCCGGTGATCCAGGCCGGTTCCTACGGGGTGAACCTCGGGCACCTGCAGCTCACGGTGGACGCCGACAAGCAGCTCACCGGAATCACGTCGTCGGTCACGTCCGTCAACGAGGACAAGCGTGTCCCCGCCGACACCACCTCGGTGACCGAGGTGAGCGACATCGTGACCGCCGCGAAGGCCGTCGCCGACGTCAAGGGCGGCGAGAAGCTCGGCGAGATCACGGGTGACCTGCGTCGCGCCGTGCAGTCCGACCGCAAGGCCGAGAACCGCGGCGGCGAGTCCGTCCTGGGCAACTACATCGCCGAGGTCCAGCGCAGCGCCACCGAGCGGAACGGCTCGAAGATCGCCTTCATGAACCCGGGCGGGCTCCGCACCGACATGGTCTACGCGTCCAGCGGCGCCGGCGACCCGGACGGCACCGTCACCTACAAGGAGGCCGCGCTCGTCCAGCCGTTCGCCAACACCCTGGTGACCAAGGACATGACCGGCCAGCAGATCAAGAACGCCCTCGAGCAGCAGTGGCAGCCGGACGGCCTCGAGCGTCCGTTCCTGAAGCTCGGCGTCTCGGACGGTTTCGCGTACACCTACGACCCGTCGAAGGGCCGCGGCGAGCGCATCACCGCGATGACCCTCGACGGCAAGGCGATCGCGCTGACCGACACCCTCAAGGTGACCGTCAACTCGTTCCTGTCGACCGGTGGCGACAACTTCGCCGCCTTCGCGACCGGCACGAACGTCGCCGACTCCGGCCAGGTCGACCTGCAGGCCCAGGTGGACTACTTCCTCGCCAACCCGAAGGTCACGCCCCCGGTCGACCAGCGCGCCGTCGGCGTCACGGTCACGCCGACCCCGGCCGGTGGCTTCCAGCCCGGTGACGAGATCGAGCTCGACCTGTCGTCGCTCGTGTTCAGCAGCGAGGACCCGGCGAAGGCCGGCTCCGTCTCGGTCACCGCGGACGGCAAGGAGCTCGCATCGTCGGCGATCGACCCGACGATCACGGACAAGAACGACGAGCAGGGTCGCGCGACCCTGACCGTCACGGTGCCCGAGATCGAGGCGCCGGCCGCACGCGCCGCCGCCCGCACCGCCGGTTCCGTCTCCCTCGCCGCGGTGGCCGAGCCGGTCGCCACGACGGACGCGCCGCTCGTCGTCACCCTGCCGGGTGGCCAGACCGTCACCCTCGCCGTGACGATCCCGGTCGCCGCAGCGGTCGACCCGACCGACCCGACCGACCCGACGGACCCGACCGACCCCACGGACCCGGTCGACCCGACCCCGGCTCCGACCCCGAACCCGGGTGGCGGGGTCATCCCCGGCCCCGGCGCGGGTGACGGTGACGACGCCGGCATCGGTGGCGTCGGCGGGACCGACGACGACCCGCGCGCCGGTGGCGACCTCGCCTACACGGGTGCGGACCTGACCGCTCCGGCGATCGCGGCCGGCCTGCTCCTGCTCGCCGGGATCACGGCACTCGTGGTCCTCCGCCGCACCCGCGCACGACGTGCCGCGTCGGTCCTGACGGACTGACCCACAGCCTGCGGGCACACACGCGAACGGGCCGTCTCACCCTGGTGAGGCGGCCCGTTCGCGTCGGTCAGGAGGCCCGGAGCACGTCCGGCGCACACCTCGCGCGATCCGGCGGTCACGGTTGCTGTCCCATCCCGGTCGATCACTGCGGATCCGCGGATCCGCGGGGTACTCTCGGGGTTGTCGCACCGCGACGCGTCGTGCCGGGTCGCTTTCAGCAAGTCGACGGTGGTTCCGTTCGGCGAGACTCCGCGACGCGGGCGTCCTCCGCCTCCAGGGAAACGGCGGAGGGCGCCCACCCCTTCGGGTCAGCGACGCAGCTCAGCGGAACAGCTGCTCGCCGATGTACGACCCCTTGCGGGGTGCCGGCGGCACGGCGAACACCGCGGAGCCGATGTGCGAGACGTACTCGTTCAGCCGGTCCGAGGCGCCGAGCTTCCGCTGCAGCCGCGTGAAGTGGTCCGGGTCGTTCACGTAGGCGATGAACAGCAGCCCGGCGTCGAGCTGGCCGTACTCGTTGAGCCCGTCGGTGTAGTTGTACGGCCGGCGCAGGATCTTCACGCCGCCGTTCGCCTCGTGCGCGGCGAGGGCGATGTGCGACGTCGCGTCGATCTTCGTCGCACCGTCGTCGTCCTTCGCGTGGAAGTCCGGAGTGGTGTGCTCCTGTCCGCCGGAGAGCGGAGCGCCCTGGATCTTCGTCCGCCCGAACACCCGCTGCTGGTCGCTGACGACGTCGGCGTCCCAGGTCTCGATGTTCATCCGGATCTTCCGCACCACCTGGTAGCTGCCGCCAGCCATCCACCCGGCGTCGCGGTCGAGCCAGACGAACCGGTCGTGGTCGGCGTCGGTCGTGATGTTCCGGGTGCCGTCCTTGAACCCCATCAGGTTGCGGGGCGTGCTCTGGTTCCGCCCCGCCGATGCTCGGCCGAAACCGAGCACGGTCCAGCGGACGGTCGCGGTGCCGCGGGCCATCCGCGCCAGGTCGCGCACCGCGTGGTACGCCACCTGGGGGTCGTCGGCGCAGGCCTGCAGGGACAGGTCCCCACCGGTCAGGCCCTCCTGCAGGTTGTCGCTCGGCAGCGTCGGGATGTCGGCGAGCGAGGCCGGACGGCGGTCGGCGAGCCCGAAGCGCTCGTCGAAGACGCCGGGTCCCAGGCCCACCGTGACGGTCAGGGACGCCGGCCCGAGGTCGAGCGCCTCGCCGGTGTCGGCACCGACCCCGTTGCCGTGTGCGGGTTCGACGCTGCCGACGGTCTTGCCGGCCTGCAGCTGGGCGATCGCGGCCGACCAGCGGGCGAGGAGCACCTGCAGCTCGGTCGTGACGGTCGTCGACAGGTCGAACGTCATGTAGACGCAGTACCGCTGCGGGGTGGTGCGGATCCCGCCCTGCGGCTGCCGTGCCGCGGTGGCGTAGAACGGCTGGCTCTGCGACAGGTCGATCGACTCGTCGCCGTTCGCCGCCGCCGTGAACGGGTTCACGCCGGTCGCCGCGGTGGCGCCGCCGATGCCCGCCGCCGCGCCGACCCCGGCACCGGCCACGGCCAGGCCGGCGCCGAACAGACCACGGCGGGAGACGTTCGCCCGCGGTGCCTCGTCCGGCTCGGTCACGCGGTCGCGACCTTCTCGGCCAGGCGGGACAGCGGGTCCTGCAGCGCCTGGATCTGCTGCGAGATCGTGTTCGCGTCGGACTTCTTGGTGGCGGCGTCCCACGAGGCGAAACCGCCCAGGTCGTCGGCGTTGCGGTAGCCGTCCATCAGCGTGTTCGTGGCGTCGAACTGCTTCGCGATCTGCTTCGTCAGGGTCGGGTCGAGCTTGGTCAGCCCCGGCTTGAGGTACGCGAAGGCCTGACGGGCACCCTCGACGTTGGCGGCGAGGTCGACGAGGTCGATGTGGCTGTACGCCTCTTCCTCGCCGGTGATCTTGTTCGACTGCACCTCTTCGAGCAGACCCGCGGCACCGTTCGCCAGGTCCTCCGGCTTGTAGTCGAGCGTCGGCGCGAGCTTCGCGAGCAGCTGCACGTCCTCGGTCAGGTCCGCGGCGGTCCGCTTGGTCGACGCGGTGATCTTCCCGGCCTGGAACAGGTCCTTCTCGACGGCGTGGAACCCGCTCCAGCCGACGGCCGGGTCGAGGTTCGAGGCGCGCATGTCGATCAGGTAGTCGAGGTTGCCGGCGTTGTCGGTGGCCTTGAAGCCCTTCTTGACGAAGCCGTCGACGTCGCTCTCGACGTGCTCGTAGAACGGACGGGCGTTCGCGTAGTCGGTCTTCGCCGCGTCGAGGTCGCCAGCGTCGATGTGCTTCTGCATCTGCTCGACCGCGGCGACCATGTCGGTGACCTGGCCGTCGACGTAGGTCGCGTAGCCCTTCGTCCCGTCGCGGAGCAGGGTCGAGGCGCTGCTGTTCGCGGTCGACGCGGCCTTGCCGGTGACGGTGAAGTCCGTCAGCTCGGTCTCGGCGCCGGGGCAGTACACCTGGTACTTCCCGCCGGTCAGCGTGGCGGTGAAGCGGACGGCGTCGAGGCCGGGCGCCAGGTTCTCCTTCTCGCCGAGGATCCGCTGGTCCTGCAGCAGCTCGACCTCGGTGATCGCGGTCGACGACTCGTTCTTCACCGTGAAGGTGACGGGGCCCGCGGGGACCTTCGTCGAGGACACCGCACAGGCGTCCTGCCCGTCGTTGGTGAGCGTGATGGTGACGCGGGAGACCTTCGCGTCGCCGGAGCCGGAGCCGTCGGCTCCGGTGGACCCACCGGCGCACCCGGTGAGTGCGAGGGCGGTGACGGCGCCGAGGGCGCCCAGGGTGATCAGGGGTCGGACGGGCTTACCGAAGGACATGGTCGGTGCTCCTTGCAGGGTCCGCGGCCGGAGGGCCACGAGCGGGGACGGGTTCGGGGGTGGGGATGGTGGGGAGTCGCCGGCGACGGCGGCCACGGAGGGCCAGCAGCGCCTGCGCGGCGGCCGCGATGCCGAGGGCGATCGGCAGCCAGGCCTTCCAGAGCAGCAGGTCGGCTGATCGCGAGTCCGCTGCGGCCACCGAGGCGGCCGACTGCTCGACGCGGGCGTCGGGGACGGACCAGACGGTGCGGTCGAGGGTCGTGGTGCGCGCGGACGGGAGGCCCCCACCGCTCAGCGTCAGCACCTCGCGTTCGTCGCGGGTCGCGTCCAGGACCCCACCACGGACGGTCCACAGGGTCACCGTGTCGCGCACGGCCCAGCGCGCCGCGAAGGGGCCGGGGTTCGTCGACGGGGAGACCCCGACGGGCAGGCGGCCGAACAGGGTGACGAGGTCGTCGAGCGTCAGCGTCGACGGACGGTCGGCACCGCTCCCCTGCTCAGGGTTTCCGTCCTGCACGACGCGCCACCGGTCGGCGGCCACGCCCGCGCGGGTGACGCGGCGGTGGGCCGACGTCGGCAGGGTGAGTCGAGCCTCCTGGCCGGTTCCGGTGCCGGCCACGCGGAGGACGCCGGACGCACCGTCGACGCTGGCCGAGACGGAGCTGGCGTCGCCGCTGACCGCGGTGGTGCGGGGCAGGTCGGCCCCGCCTGTCGGCACGGCGATCGCGAGTGCCGCTGCCGCCACGGCGAGTGCGCCGGCGACGACGGCGCGCACCCGGGGCACGCGGTCCGGCGACGGACGCCAGGCGCGCGGCCAGAGCGTCAGGGCCAGTACCGGGACGACGTAGAGGAACCAGCCGAGCACCTCGATGACCCGCGGGTCCGGCGGGATGCCGAGCACGCCGGTGACCAGGGCACCCTGCACCGAACCGTTCGGGGCGAGCCACGACAGGTCGACGGTGCGCTGCTGGCCGATGACGATCCAGCCGGCCTCGTGGGCGCGGCGGAGGACGGTCAGCACCAGGCCACCCGCGACGAACACCAGGAAGACCCCGGTGCCGGTGAAGAACCGCGACAGGTTGAGGCGGACGCCACCGGTGTAGATGCCGAAGCCGACGACGACCGCGGCCGCGATGCCGATCACGGCACCGAGGGCGGCGAGGCCGGTGTCCGACGACGCCTGGAACGTGGCGAGGAGGAACACCGAGGTCTCGAAGCCCTCCTTCAGGACGGCGAGGAACGCCATGCCGGCGAGGGCCCAGGCAGTGCCGCGGCCGAGGGCAGCGGTCGCACTGGCCTCGAGATCGGCGGTCAGGGTGCGCGCGTGCGTGCGCATCCAGACGATCATGCCCGTGACGAAGACGACGGCGACGATGCCGATGACCGCCTCCATGCCCTCCTGCTGGGCCTGCGGCAGCGCCTGCTCGACGGCCTGCAACCCGAAGCCGACGGCGATGCTGAGCAGCACCGCGAGCCCGACGCCCGACCACATCGGGGTGAGCGGGACGCGGTTGCGACGCAGGAACGCGGCGATGATGCCGACGATGAGCGTGGCTTCGAGGCCTTCACGGAGACCGATGACGAGAGTGGCGAGCATGACGAAGGTGAGGCTAACCTAACCGCCGAACGGCCCGCCAGTCGCGCGACGTGATGTTTGATGGTTCTCATGAACCTGCTGTCCGTCGACGGCCTGGCGTCGGTCACGAACGTGCTCGACCTCGCCGGGGTCTTCGCGTCCGCCCTGCTCGGCGGCTCCATCGCCCGCGCGATGGACTTCGACCTGTTCGGGTTCCTGGTCGTCGGGTTCGTCTCCGGACTCGGCGGCGGGATGCTCCGCGACACCCTGCTGCAGAACGGACCACCCGTCGCGCTCGTCGACCCGCTGTACGTGCCGGTCGCCGTCGCCGGGGCGCTCATCGCGTTCCTCGTGTCGTTCTCCGAGCTCACCTGGGACCGGCTGTTCACCGTGCTCGACGCCGCCGTCATCGGGTTCTGGGCCGTGGTCGGCGTGCAGCGGACCTACGACGCCGGGCTCGACTGGCCCGCCGCGATCATCATGGGGACCATCACCGCGGTCGGCGGCGGGGCCATGCGCGACCTGCTGCTGCGGCGGGTGCCGGCGGTGTTCGGCGGGAACGCGCTGTACGCCACCGTGGCCGTCGCCGCGTCGGCCGTGATGGTGATCGCCTCGGCGCTTGGGTCGCCGTCGCTCGGCATCCTGCTCGCGATCACCCTGTCGCTCGGGCTGCGCTGGGGAGCGGTCCGGCGGGGCTGGGGGCTGCCGAACGGCCGTGACTGGCAGCCGAAGTCGACCCTCGGTTCGCTGCTCCGGCGGGGTCGGAGCCTGCGACCGGACGCGCTCCGGTTGCTCCGGCGCCCGGGCCGTCGGACCGGTGCCGGCAGTGTCCGAGAAGAGCACGAGGACTGAGGGGCTGTCCTCCGCGGCCCCGCGACGCTACGATCAGTACCGCCGGGTATCGTCCTGGCAGTTCTGCCGGGGATGGTCCCGGTGAACGCTGTCCGCACAGCACCGACGCGACCCGAACGCGCCGGTTCCGAGCAGACGTGGGGATGGGGGCTTCGCTGATGCCGCGCGGGATCAGACGCGCGGCGCGGCAGGTCTCCACCACGATGCTCTCCCCGACGACCACCACCACAGGTCGGAGCAGCAACCGATGAGCGACGACGCTTCCCCCACCCAGCGCATCCCGCGCGCCGAGGTCCGGGAACGCCTGCTCGCCGCCGGAGCCGCGGTCTTCGCCGAACAGGGTGTGTACGGCGCACGGCTCGACGACGTCGCCGCACGCGCGGGGTTCAGCAAGGGTGCGGTCTACTCGAACTTCTCGTCCAAGGAAGACCTGCTCGCCCAGGTCATGCAGCGGTCCACGAACGTCGTGCTCGGCTCACTGCAGGAACTCGTGCACGCGGACATCGCCGCGGTCGACGTCGGGGACGTCCTGCGCGCCGCGTTCGGGCAGAACGACCAGAGCGAGCAGTTCGCGCTGCTCTCGGCGTTCCGCGGGTACGCGGTGCGGCACCCGGAGCTGCTGCCCGAGTTCATCCGGCAGCGCCGGATCCTGCAGGACGGGGTGCTCGAGCTGGTGCGGCTGTGGCTCGGTGCCCACCCCGAGGTCGAGGTCGGCATGACCCCGGAGGAGTTCGCGACCGTGCTCATCGGGGCGAACGTCGGCCTGGTGTTCGACGCGCCGGCGCTGCCCGGGGTCGATCCGGGCGAGCTCATCGCGACCCTGGTCGAGGCGGTCATCCGCCGGCGCTGACTCGCGGCGCCCCGCGGCGCTCGAACGGTGCGAGGTTCCGTAGTCCGTGCGAGGCCGCGCCGGTCGCACGGAGTACGGAACCTCGCACCACTCGGCGCACCCTCGCGCCCGCGTCAGGCCGTGCGACGATCCCGATGGCGGGGCTTCGGCCCGTCGTGGGACCAAGCGGACGACGGCAGCAGGCTCGGCGGCAACAGGCGCGACCGCACGACGCGCACCGTGGGGACCGAGGCGTCGAGCGCCTCCCGAGCGTCGCGGACGTGCCGCTCCAACGCCGGAGTGTCCACCGATGCGGCCCCATCGGCGGCGAAGCGCTCGCGATCGACCGCGTCGACCGCGGCCTCCAGGTGCGGCACGACCGACTCCGGCAACCCGGGACGCAGGCGACCGAGCACGGCTCGGGCGGTCCGGGCCACGGCGGCGGCGTCACCCGGCGGCGCGAGGCCCGGGGCGTACCCGTGGTCGGCGACGTCGTCGAGCAACTCCCGCCACGCCTGCACGGCGGGTGACCGACCGGCAGCGATCGCCGACAGCCTCGACCGGCGGCGAACAGCACGCACGAGGCCCGGAGCGACGAGGACCGCGAGCACGAGCAGCAGGCCCACGAGCAGCCCGGCCGGTCCTCCGCCGCCGCCGGTGCCGGACGCCCCCGTCGCACCCGGAACCGGGGACGCCGACGGGGTCGGTGAAGCTGACTCGTCCGCCGGGGTGGTCTGCTCGGGTGCCGGCAGCGGGGTCTCCGGTGCCGCCGCGGTCGGCGAGGCCGAGGGTTCCTCGGACGGAGCGGCCTCGTCGGAGTCGGGCGTCGGCTCGAAGGCGACCCACCCGGCGCCCTGGATGTACAGCTCGGGCCAGGAGTGCAGCTGCCGGTTCGACACCGCGTACTCGCCGTCGGGCTGCGGCGACCCGGCCCGGTACCCGACCGCGATGCGCGAGGGGATGCCGAGCGTCCGGGCCATCACGGCCATCGCGGACGAGAAGTGCACGCAGTACCCGTCGCGGACCTTCAGGAACGTCGAGACGACGTCCATGCTGTCGCCGTCGTAGCCCTGCTCGACGGGAGCGGTCTCGGAGTACGTGAACAGGTCGCTGCGGAACCACTGCTCGAGTGCCCGCGCCCGCCCGTAGTCGTCGGTCGCGGCTGCTGCGACGCGGGTCGCGGTGGTCGAGATGTTTGCCGGCAGGTCGTCGGGCAGGGCGAGGTCGGTGCGCAGCTGCTGGCGGCTGGGCTCCCGGAAGCCACGGCCGTCGGAGCGGGCGAGCACCCCCGAGGCGGCGACCGCGTCGAGGTAGTCGTTGGCGAACGTCGAAGCCCCGTAGACCTCGTACATCGCCCCGCGGGCAGTCGCGGCTCCGGTCGACCGGACGGTGCTCGAGTTCCCCATCCACCGCCACTGCGACAGGTCGAGGTTGGTGGACTGCGACTCGATCGACACCGCACCCGACGGGACCGGCAGGTAGGTGCTGGACAGCCCGGTGATCCGGACGGTCACGTCGCCGCGGCTCGCCAGGCGCGGGTTGACGCCCTCGGCCCACTGCTGTTCGTCGGCGGTGTCGGCCTCGGCTGCGTTCGTCACGGTCGGCACCCAGTCCCCCGTGCCGAACTCGTCGAGGTCGGCGAGCTTGAGGTACTCGGGCTGCCCGTCCGACGAGCGGTACCGGAACACCTCGAGCTCGCTCGGACGGCGCAGGTCGTTGCCGAGTTCGAGCAGGGTGCCGGGCCGTCCAGGCTGGATCGGCGACTGGATCGCACCGGTCACGCCGGACAACCAGCTGGCGTTGAGCGGCACGATCGTCGGCAGCCCGATGGCCACGACGAGCCCGATCGCCCCGACGACCGCGGCCGGCAGTGCGCGCTGCACCGGACGCACGGACAGCCAGAGCAGGGCGAGGAACGCCACCGCCGTGGCGATGACGAGCGGGGTGCCGGCGGGCTGCCCGGTGATGACACCCGGCACGATCAGGATGACGAGGGCCGGCGCAGCGGCGAGCGACGGGATCCGCGCGATGGCGGCGAGGAACAGCGAGACCGCCGCCACCCAGCCGATCGACGCGGTGACGACGAGCCGGATCGCGTCGGTCTGCGGCAGTGGTGCGGGGTTCAGGCGGATCGCCGCGAGCGTCTCCCCGAGGGCCCCGTCGGCGTCGAGCCACCCGAGCGGTTGGATGTCGTTGACCAGTGCGGCGGCGCACGAGCAGGCGATGACCGTGCCGACCAGGACGACGAAGCGGATGCCGGGCGTCTGGCGGCGCACCGCGAGCATCACGGCGACGAGCACGGCGACGACGACGACACCCGATGCCCACCAGGCGATCCCCTGCACGAGCGGCCGGATGGCGAGCGCGGCGAGGAGCACGGGCACCGGCGCGAGGGCCACGACCCAGGCGCTCGGGACGTCACGCAGGTCGTCGTCGCGATCGAGGATCTCGCGCACGTGGGCACGGCCACGCGCCGGTGCGCGCACCCCGGTCACCGTGCGGCTCCGGACGGCGTCGCGCCGACGACCGGCACCACGAGGGTCCGCCAGCCGCCGCGGTCGAGGATGCCCCGCACGGCGGGGTCCGGCGGCACGATCGTGGCCAGGATGCCGCGGCTCGAACCGCTGGTCGCGCTGACGAGTTCGGCGGCTTCGTCCGCGGTGCAGGTGCCCGTCACGACGGCGGTCATGCCGTGCACGTCGCGGCCGCGGACCTCGGGCAGGACGTCGGTGACTTCGCGGGCGTCGGAGCGGAGCCGGACGTCGGCGAGCCCGACGAGCACGTCGGTGAGCCCGCCGACGTCGCCCGCGTGCCGGGTCGCGCCTTCGGGACCGTCGAACACGAGCACGACACGGGAGGTCCGGGCGGCGAGCGCGCGGGCGACGCTGGCGGCCACCACGACGGCGTGCTCGAAGGCCTGGTCGCCGCCCAGGTCGGAGAGCTCGGCGAGGTCCTCTCGACCGAGCCGCTGGTAGGACTCGCGCCGGACGTCGAGGGCGATCACGGCCTCGGGCGGCTGGGCCTGGGTGGTCTGGCGGACGTGGAGTTCCCCGCGCCGAGCGCTCTGGGCCCAGTGCACCCGGCGGATCGGGTCGCCCGGGCGGTACGGGCGGAGTTCGCTGTCGTCGGCGGAACCACCCTGTCCGACCCGGCCCTCGTCGGCCGAGACCGCACCGGCGAGTGCCCCGGCGTCGATCGCCCCGAGGGGTGCCGAGGCCGGGACGACGACGACCTCTTCGGCCGGGACGACGGGACGGTCGATGCGGAGCAGACCGAACGGGTCCTCGACCCGGATCGTCACGGGGCCGACCAGCGAGCGGCCGCGGTGCATCGCGAGCGCCTCGACGTCGAGCACGGCCGGCGGCAGGTTCGGCCCGACCTCGGCGTAGGTCTCCGCCTCGGCCAGGCTGGCGAAGGCGTCCTCGAGTTGTTCACGCACGAGCAGCGTCGCCCGCGGGCCGATCGGCAGGCTGGTGCTGCCGAGGGTGATGCGTTCCCGGTAGACCTCGCCCACCTGGACGATCGCCCGTGCGGTGCTGCGGCTGCCGCGGAGCGGGGTGGCGACGACGAACGCCATCACGATGCCGAGCACGACCAGGACGAGCAGCAGCAGGCCGGCCGTGACGGCGACGCTCGTGGTGCCGACCAGACCGCCGCCGACCAGGCCGATGCCGACGGCGATGACCGTCCAGCCCCGGATCGTCGGGCGCGGGAACGGGGTGCGGCGTGCCAGTGACAGCCCGCGGCGGCCGAACCGTGCCGCCGTGGACCGTGCGGCACCGACGCGTCGCAGCAGCGACGGCGGTGCCGATGGACCGGCCATCAGGAGCGGACGGGGGTGGCCGTGAACGGGATGGCGGTGTCGGAGACGATGCGGACGACGATCTCGCGCACGGTGTCCTCGCCGGTGCCGCCGAGCCCACGGGCGACCGGCACGAGCCGGTGCGCGAGCACGATCGGGGCGAGCGTCGCGACGTCGTCGGGGGTGACGAACGGGCGGCCGAGCAGAGCTGCGTGCGCACGGGCCGCCTGCGCCAGGTGCAGCGTCGCGCGGGGGCTCGCACCGAGCACGAGGTCGGGGTGGGTGCGCGTCGACCGGACGATCGCGATGATGTACGCCTCGACGTCGGGGGCGATGTGCACCCCGGCGACGGTCTCGATGATCGCCCGCAGCGTGGTGACGTCGACGATCGGCCGCAGGCGCGACAGCGGGTCGCTGCCGCCGCGGTTCGCGAGCATCTGCCGTTCGGCGTCGACGCTCGGGTAGCCCATCGCGATGCGGGCCATGAAGCGGTCCCGCTGCGCCTCGGGCAGCGGGTACGTGCCCTCCATGTCGATCGGGTTCTGCGTCGCGACGATCATGAACGGCCGGTCGAGCGGACGCGTCACACCGTCGACGGTGACCTGCGACTCCGCCATCGCCTCGAGCAGGGCCGACTGGGTCTTCGGGCTGGTGCGGTTGATCTCGTCGCCGATGACCACGTTCGCGAACACCGGGCCGGGCGAGAACCGGAAGGTGCCCGACGACTGGTCGAAGATGTTCACGCCCGTGACGTCGGACGGCAGCATGTCCGAGGTGAACTGGATGCGGTTCACGGACCCGCCGACCGAGGCGCCGAGCGCCTTGGCGAGCACGGTCTTGCCGACGCCGGGGACGTCCTCGACGAGCAGGTGCCCCTCGGCGAGCATCACCGTCAGGGCCGTGCGGATGGCTTCCGCCTTGCCGTCGATCACCGTCGCGACGGAGGCCACGATGTCGTCGCCCACCGCCCGCACGTGTTCGAGCGGGAAGGCGGGGTGGGTCGGCTCCGGCACGCAGGGCTCCATCGTCGGGGACAGGTGTCGTGCATGCTACATCGGGCCGGTGACAGCACCCGGTACGGGTGCACGGACTGGTCGTTCCGCGCACCGGTGGCCGATCCGCGTGTGGTGGGGCCGGGAGGCACGGCCCGCCACACGCCGATCCGTCACCCGGTGCGCGGAACGGTTCACGGGCCTCCAGGCAGTGTCCGGGTCGGCTGACGGACCGTCAGGACCGGGGCGCCAGCGCCGCGTCCGCGGCGCGCAGCACGCGTGCGGCGACCGCGACTCCTTTCTCGCGCCCGAGCTCGGTGTCCTCGTGCTCGATGTTCACCCACATGTCCGGATCGATCGCACGCAGGGCCTCGAGGAACGTCGTCCAGTACGCCTCGTCGTGGCCCTTGCCGAGCGCGACGAAGTCCCACGCCGACGGTTTCGGCCACTCGTTCGCCCACTCGTCGCCGCCGAGGTTCGTTCGTGATTCGTCCGGCGACAACCGGCGGAACGAGTTGTCGAGCACCCCGTTGATCGCGGCGTGCGGGTTGATCCGGACGTCCTTCGCGGCGGCGTGGAACACGAGCGGGCCGAGGTCGTGGGCGACCGCCACCGGGTCCATCTGCTGCCAGAACAGGTGCGAGGCGTCGAGCTCGACCCCCACGTTGGTCAGCCCGCCGCGCTCGACGAGCTCCCGGATCGACGCCGGGTTGAACACGAGGTTCTGCGGGTGCAGCTCGAGTGCGACCTTGACGCCGTGCTCCCGGGCCAGGGCGTCGATCTCCTGCCAGAACGGCACCGCGACGCTCCACTGGTGCTCGAGGACGTCGAGCGCGGCCGAGTTCCAGGCGTTCACGATCCAGTTCGGCCGCGTCCCGCCCGGCTCCCCCGCCGGCAGTCCGGACATCGTGACGACGCGGTCCTGCCCGAGGCGGGCCGCCAGGCGGATGCTCCGCCGGACGTCCTCGGCGTGCGCGGGGCCGATCGCCGGGTCGGGGTGCAGCGGGTTGCCGTTGCAGTTGAGCCCGGCGATCTCGACGCCGGTCCCCACGAACTGCGCGAGGAACGCGTCACGCGCGCCGTCGTCCCGCAGGATCGCGTCGATGTCGGGCACGTGCACCGGGGGCAGGAACCCGCCGGTGTTCAGCTCGATGCCGGTGAGGCCGTTGGCCGCGATGACGCGGAGTGCGTCGGCGAGGGGCCGGTCGTGCAGGATCGCGTTGTAGAGACCGAGCTTCATGCCGTCACTGCTTCCTTGATCATCTCGGTGGCTCCCCCGGCCGCGGCGGACCGTGCCACCGCGTCGAGGACCTCCATGTTGTGCACGCCGTCGTCGAACGTGGCGTTCGCGGGCAGGGCGTCGGGCACGGCGCCGGTCAGCCCGGCGATCTCGTCGAGGAACGCCCGCGCCTGGTACTCGAACATCTGGTTCTGCCCCCAGCCGACGCCCGGGGCGTCCATCGCCATGCCACCCGCCACGTAGGGGTGGTCCGGGCCGAGCACGACCTGGCGGTACCCGCCCGTGCGCGAGCCGTCGGACCGCAGCGCGAGGCCGATCTCGGAGGCGCGCTCCTGATCCCAGCGGGCGGCGCCGCGCTCGCAGAACACCTCGATGACGAGGCCGTTCGGGTGCCCGGCCGCGACGCGGGAGGCCTCGAGCGACCCGACGACCGTGCCGTCACCGAACCGTGCGCTGAACGTGGCGTAGTCGTCGTTGCCGACGGCCGCGGTCTCACCGGTGAGCGGGACAGCCTGCCCCCGCAGGGCGTGTCCGGCGGCGACGGGTCGCTCGGTGATCGACGTGGTGAACGTCCCACCGCTGACGCTCCGGACCGGGCCGGCCAGGAACTCGGCGACGTAGGACAGGTGCGAGCCGACGTCGGCGAGCGCGCCGGACCCCGGCTCCCCCGCGAAGCGCCACGAGAACGGGACGTCGGGCGAGGCGCCGTAGTCGGTCCAGTACCGGCCGGAGACGTGCAGGACCCGGCCGAGCGTGCCGTCCTCGACGAGCTCCCTGATGGCAGCGAGCCCGGGAGCCCGGCGGTACGTGAAGCCGATGCGCCCGAGGACTCCGCGCCGCTCGGCCTCGGCAGCGGCGGACGCCATCGCGCGGGCGTCGTCGAGCGAGTCGGACAGCGGCTTCTCGCAGAGCACGTGCTTGCCGGCGGCGAGCAGCCCCTCGACGATCTCGCGGTGCAGGGTGTTCGCGACGACGACGCTCACCACGTCGATGTCGTCCGCTGCCGCGATGGCCCGCCAGTCGGTGTCGTGCCGCTCGTAGCCGAAGCGCCGTGCGGCCTCGGCGGCGAGGGGCTCGTAGACGTCGCCGACCGAGACGAGCCGGACCGGCGGCAGCGTCGAGGTGAAGAGGGAGGGTGCGTTCCGCCACGCAGCCATGTGGGCCTTGCCCGCCATGCCCGCGCCGATGACGGCGACGCCGATGCTGTCGCTCATGTTCTCTCCTTCGAGAAGGTCGCTGGATCCCGATTCTGGAACGTTCCAGAACGTGTCGGTAGACTGTAGCCGCACCAGCCCATGTCCTGTCAAGCACCGTGCCGGAAAGGCCCAGCGTGACCCCTCGCCCGCCGACGATCATCGACGTCGCCGCACGCGCAGGCGTCTCGAAGTCCCTGGTGTCGATGGTGCTGCGCGACGATCCCGGGGTCTCCCCCGCCCGCCGCTCCGCGGTGCTCGCCGCCGTCGCGGAGCTCGGCTACCGCCCGAACCGCGCCGCCGCCATCCTCGCCGGCACCCGGACCCGCACCATCGGGGTCATCGTCGACGACTTCCGGAACCCCTGGTACGTCCCGATGCTCGACGGCATCCGCGAGGCCCTCGCCCCGCACGGCCTCCGCCTCACCCTCGCCGACACCCGCGCCAACGCCCACCTCGACTCATCCCCGTTCGACGACCTGGTCTCCCTGCGGGT
Source organism: Curtobacterium sp. MCSS17_006 (assembly GCF_003234215.1). Classification (NCBI taxonomy): domain Bacteria; kingdom Bacillati; phylum Actinomycetota; class Actinomycetes; order Micrococcales; family Microbacteriaceae; genus Curtobacterium; species Curtobacterium sp. MCSS17_006. Next base: position 93,099 of record NZ_QKSO01000011.1, read on the forward strand.
CGACGGCGTGGTGCTCGCCGCCGAGGGCTTCCCCGACGTCGTCGTCCCCGCCGACACCCCGGTCGTGGTCGCCGGCGCACGCGAGGACGTCCCCGGCGGACTCGACGTGGTCGCCTCCGACGAAGCCGCCGGCGGACGGTTGGCAGCGGATCACCTGATCGACCTGGGTCACCGCCGCATCGCCCACGTCACCGGCTCGGGAGGCCCGGCTGCGCTCCGCCGCGACGCCACCGTCGCGCAGCTGGTCGCGTCCGGCATCGAGCCGCTGGTCTACGGCTCCGGCCCGACCTCGGAGACGACCGGCTACGAGGGCATGCAGCTCGCCCTGCGGGAGCACCCCGACCTGACCGCGGTGTTCGCCGCGAACGACGTCATGGCGATGGGCGCGATCGCCGCCGTGCAGGAAGCCGGACTCCGCGTACCGCAGGACGTCTCGGTGATCGGCAACGACGAGACCCCGCTCGCCGCCTCCCCCTTGCTGCGCCTGACGACGGTCGACCCGCACAACGACGAGGTCGGGCGCCTGGCGGCTGCGCGGTTAGTCGAGCGGATCGGCGCGGCTGCGGGGACCGCGGCGGATCCCATCCGGACACTCGTGCCGCCGACGCTCGTCGTGCGGTCGACGACGGGGCCGCCGCGCGCCTGAGTGGTGACCACCCCGGGGCCGACGCCGGCGGGGCGGAGGTGCGCCGGGCCTCCAGGCCGGGTGCGAGGTGTCCCGAGGTCAGACGCGCGCGCCCTCGAGTCGCTCGACGGACTCGGCCAGGTCGGCGAGCTCGGGGACGTCGTGCGCCTCGGCGAGGGCTCCCTCGAGCGCCTCGGCGTGGATCGGTGTCGCACGCTCGAGCAGGACCTGCCCGGCGTGCGTGAGCTCCGTGTAGAGCCCGCGACGGTCGTCGGCGCACAGGACACGGGTCAGCAGGGCACGCTCCTCGAGCCGGTTCACCAGTCGGGTGGTCGCACTCGGGCTGAGGGCGGCCGCGCGGGCGAGCTGCTGCATGCGCATGTGGAAGCCGTCCTGGCGGCGCAGGGCATCGAGCACCGTGAACTCCACGACGGACAGGTCCACCTGCCGGAGGGCCCGCTCCAGGCGCGTCTCGATCAGGCCGTGCAGCGCTGCCAGGGTGCGCCAGCCGTGGGCACGGACGGCGGTGGAGGTGTCGTCGACGGACATCGGGGCTCCTTCGGTCGGTGCAGACGGCGACAGTTGCTTGCGCGGATACCCCGCGTGTGCAACTATCGATATCCCGCGTCTGCAACAACCAGCGTACGCGGCACAGCTGCACGACGGAAGGACATCCATGCCCGCGGGACTCATCGCCCTCGCACTCGGCGGTTTCGGCATCGGCCTGACCGAGTTCGTCATCACCGGCCTGCTGCCCGAGGTGGCGGCCGACTACGGCGTCACCGAGACCACCGCCGGCTGGCTCGTCACCGGATACGCCCTGGCGGTCATCGCCGGGGCCCTCGGGCTCACCGCCGCGACCACGCGACTCCCCCGCAAGCCCGTCCTGCTCGGGCTGCTCGTGCTGTTCATCGTCGGCAACACCCTGTCCGCGATCGCCCCGACCTACGGCGTGATGATGACCGGCCGCGTCATCGCCGCCCTGTGCCACGGAGCATTCTTCGGCATCGGCTCGGTCGTCGCCGCGAACATGGTCGAGCGGTCCAAGCGCGCCTCGGCCGTCGCCCTGATGTTCACCGGGCTCACCGCGTCGAACGTGCTCGGCGTGCCGTTCGGCACCTTCCTCGGCCAGGCCGCCGGCTGGCGAGCAACGTTCTGGGCGATCGCGGCCATCGGCATCGTCGCCCTGATCGGCGTGCTCGTCCTCGTCCCCGCGGTCCGCTCCACCGAGGTCCCGTCGCTCTCCCGCGAGCTCGGCGCCTTCCGGTCCGGTCAGGTCTGGCTGTCACTCGGCATGACCGTGCTCGGCTACGGCGGGATGTTCGGCGCATTCACCTACATCGCGTACACGCTGACCTCGGTGTCCGGGTTCCCGTCGTCGGCGGTGCCGTGGCTGCTCATCGTGTTCGGCATCGGACTGTTCGTCGGCAACTTCGCCGGCGGCAAGCTCGCGGCCCGCTCGATCGACCGCACGTTGCTCGTGGTGCTCGTCGTGCTGACCGTGGTGCTCGCGGCATTCGCCCTCGTCGCGACCTCGCCGGTGCTCACCGTGATCGCCCTCGTGCTGATGGGGGCGTTCGGGTTCGCGACCGTCCCGGCTCTGCAGACGCGGGTGATGCAGTACGCCGACCACGCACCGACCCTGGCGAGCGGGGCGAACATCGCCGCGTTCAACCTCGGCAACGCGCTCGGGGCCTGGATCGGCGGCCTGACCATCGCCGCCGGCCTCGGGTACACGTCGCCGATCTGGGCGGGGTCGGGGATCACCCTGGCGGCCGTGGTGCTGACGCTCGTGGCCATGGGCGCCGTCCGTCGTGGTCGCTCGGGCGTGGGGACCACGACGACGGGGAGCATCGCGACGGTCTGACGCGGGCGCTTCGGGCCCGAGAACGACGAAACCCCGGTCCGATCGGACCGGGGTTCATCGTCGCGCGGAGACGGAGGGATTTGAACCCTCGGTCCCCTCAAAGGGGACTCCACCTTAGCAGGGTGGTGCACTCGGCCGGACTATGCGACGTCTCCAAGCACTCTCGCGAGCGCTGCGACCACCATACAGGAGGACCGCGCCACTCTCGACCCGACGCACACCCGCGCGTGGCACGACGCGTCGCACTCGGTCCCCCGAAGTGGGGACACATTGGGGTTGTCGGGGCGTACCCCACTGCATAGCATCATCGGGACGCGGCAATCACGTTCCGGGGCTCGTCCCCGTCGTCGCGACACAGCACCCGACGTCGTTCCCCGTGCGGGCCCGGCGCGCCCGATCGCGTGGCGCCCGGCGGGGAGCGACTTCCCCTGGGGGCGCGGCCCACCACCGCGCCCCCGTTTCTGTGTTCCGGGGCGGGGCGGGTGCACTGCTGACGTCCCGGCGCACGCACGCACGCGCGGCAACGGTTGGGCCCACGAAAGCGACACTGCGCCGCCGAGCTCGGCCGTCACTGGCGCCAGGGCGACAGAGTGCCGCGAAGGTTCGGCGGCAGACTGTCGCTTTCGCGGAAGGGGGCAGGCGGCAGGGGCGGGAGGCGCCAAGCAAGCGACCGCCCGCCCGCGCCTCAGTACCCGAACGCCTTGGAGCAGGTCTGCTGGTCGGCGGACTGGCCCTCGAGCCCGTCGATGGTCTCGGGCGTCGCCGAGGGGGTGCGCGGCGCAGCAGACGAAGGCGCTGCCGGTGTCGCGGGGGTCGCGGGCTCCGGCGCAGCGGCCGGCGACGACGGTGCAGCGGTCGGCTGCGTCGGACTGGTCTGCGTCGGGTTCGTCTCCGACCCGATGCCCGTGCTGTCCGCCCCGAGGGAGAACGACTGATCGGCCTTGATCTTCGCGAACAGCCGGTCGGCCAGGTACGTCGTCGGCTCGACCTTGCCCTCGTAGACACCGGTGCCGCCCGTGGTGCCCGGGTACTGCACGAAGTTCACCTGCGCCAACGGCAGGTCGCGCAGCGCCAGGCCCATCTGCACCATCGTCCCGATGTCGTTCAGGCTCTGGGAGAGCTGCATGTTGGACGCCGCGGCCCGGGCCAGCTTGTACAGGCGGGCCGGCGAACCGAGGGTGTCGTTCGACTTCACGGTGCGGAGCAGCGAGGACAGGAACACCTGCTGGCTCGAGATCCGGCCGAGGTCGGATCCGTCGCCGACCCCGTGCCGGGTGCGCAGGAACGCCAGGGCCTCGTCGCCCTGCAGGGTCGAGGTGCCGGCCGGCAGGTTCAGCCCGGTGTACGAGTCGGTGATCGGCTGGGCGACGCAGACCGGCACGCCGCCGATCGCGTTCGACATCTCGATGACGCCCTTGAACGACACCGCGGCCGAGTACTGGATGTCGAGCCCGGTCAACCCGGCGACGGTCTGGGTGACGCAGTTCAGGCCGCCCTCGCCGAACGAGGTGTTGATCGGCTGCGCCGCCATCGCCGGAGCCGTGCCCGTGCCGTCGGTCTTCTTGCAGGCCGGGATCGGCGTGACGAGGTCGCGCGGGATGCTCACCGCGGTCGCGTTGGTGTGGTCGGCCGAGACGTGCAGCAGGATGTTGACGTCGTTGAGGGTCGCATCGCGCTCCCCGAAGGCTGCGCTCTGCTCGGGGTCGTTGTCGGTGCCGACCACGAGCATGTTGAACCCGCCCTTGAAGGCGCTGATCGGCTTCGCGCCGCCCTTCGCCTGCGGTGCGGGCTGGCCCTGGATCTCGACGCCGTCACCGAGGTCGTCCGTGACCTGCTTCGCCGCGATCGCCGTGACCGAGACCGAACTCACCAGGGCCACTGCGACGACGGCGGAGACCGTCTTGGCAGCGGTCGCGAAGGGGCTCGAGCGCCGCAGACGTCCGTGCCGTGCGATCCCGGACGCTCGGTTCAAGCGGTGGGATCGATCGCGGACGTCGTTCACGGGCACTCCTGTCGTCGGTGGACACGCCGGGGACGGCAACCGGTCAAGGCTGCCACGACGTTGCCTGACGATCCAGTGCGAGGGACACCGGTGACACTCGCTGCTCAGTGCCGCGACCTGCGGATCCACGGCGGTCGGCGCGGACCTGAGCGGATCCGCAGCCGAGGTCGGTTCAGGCGGACACGACCACCCGGAAGCGGTCGGGCAGGGCGATCAGGGCGGACGACAGGTCGAGGAGCGCCGCGGCACAGTCGTCGAGGGCGTCTCGCTCAGCAGCAGCCACGGCCCGCTCGACGATCTCGACCCGTCGTCGCCGGTCGACCACGGCATCGATCCCGTTCGCCAGGGCGACGTCGTCGGTGAAGAACATGTCGAGCACGATGCGCTGCGACAGCAACCAGTCGCCACTGACCGACGACCCGCGGCGCCGCAGGTACCAGGCGCCGAGTTCGACGAAGGCACCGGCCTCGGTCCAGCACTCCCGCAGCCACACCTTGTCGAACCGGTCGTGGTACCCGACGGAGTTCGACGGCGGATCGACGAGCAGAGCCTGGGCGATCCGCAGTCGCTCGATCATCTGGTCGACCGACCACTGCGAGATCACGACACCGACGTAGCGCTGCACGCTGGCCAGCTGCAGGGACTCGAGGGTCACGAGGGCTTCGCGCACCGGTGTGCGCGACACCCGCATGTCCGATGCCAGGGTGTCGAGCCGCAGCCGCTGTCCGCGGCGGTACTCCCCCCGCAGGACGTTGTCGAGCAGTCGCAGGAACACTGCGTCGCGCAGCAGGCTGCGACGCAGGCCGTGGGGATCGAGGCCGCCGGCACCGGCTCGGATGGGGGTGTGCTCCATCAGCCCAGGCTCACGCACGGACGGCACCCCCGAGGCGAGGGCGGTCGCTGCCGTGGATCGTGGTCGCCGGTGTCGCGCTGTGGAGGAGTGCCATGCAGGCACAGTGACAGCGCTGCGACGGCGGCGCTAAACACTCTGAATACAGAATGTCAGGCCGCCGCCGCAGGGCTCACCGCCGGTCGGACTTCGCGTCCCCGGTGAGCACCGAGAGCGGTTGGGTGACGTCCTCGAGCCCCTTCCGCGCGGCGTCGACCCCGAATATCAGGGCCACCACGCCGCCGCCGATCATCACCGCGGATCCGAGCAAGTACCCCCAGAACAGCGGCTCCCGCGACGAGCCGTCGCCGATGAAGGCACCGTAGATGGCCGGTGCGACCGCACCGAAGATCTGCGCCAGGGCGAAGAAGTACGAGATCGCCTGCGACCGCAGCTCGAGCGGGAAGATCTCGCTGACGGTCAGGTAGGCGCTCGACGCCCCGGCCGAGGCGAAGAAGAACGAGACGCACCAGAACGCGACCTGCACCGTCGCCGAGATCGCGTCGGCCCGGAACAGGAACGCCGACGTGGCGAGCACGAGCCCGGACACCAGGTACGTGAGGAAGATCATCTGCCGACGACCCCAGGTGTCGAAGAAGCGCCCCAGGATGATCGGGCCGAGCAGGTTGCCGATCGCGAACGGGAAGAAGTAGACCGCCGTCTCCGCCGTCTTCAGGCCGAAGAAGTTCGTGAGCACCAGGGCGTAGGTGAAGAAGATCGCGTTGTACAGGAACGCCTGCGTGATCATCATCGTCGCGCCGACGAGCGTTCGGGTCGGGTACTGCTTCAGCAGCACGCGCGCGATGGCCAGGAACCCGACACGGTCGGTCGGCGTGACGGTCATCGCCTTCGACTGGTCGACCTCCGGCAGGGGCTTGCCGGTCGCCTTCTCCACCGACGCCTCGATGCGGGAGACGGTGGCCTCGGCCTCTTCCTCGCGCCCGTGCGTCATCAGCCACCGCGGACTCTCCGGGATGTGGCGTCGCAGGAAGATGATCGCGATGCCGAGCACCGGGCCGAGGAAGAACCCGATGCGCCAGCCGATGTTCTCGGCGAAGTAGGACGTGTCGAGCAGGTAGATGTTCGCGAACGCGCCGAGCGCGGCACCGCCCCAGTACGTGCCGTTGATGGCGATGTCGACGTGCCCGCGGTACTTCGCCGGGATGAGCTCGTCGATCGCCGAGTTGATCGCCGCGTACTCGCCGCCGATGCCCAGCCCCGCGACGAACCGGAAGGCCGCCAGGAACCAGAAGTCCTGCGCGAGGCCCGCGATGCCCGAACCGATCAGGTAGATCGCGAGCGTCAGGATGAACAGCTTGCGCCGACCCAGCCGGTCGGACATGCGCCCGAACACCAGGGCACCGACGACCTGGCCGACCAGGTAGATCGTGCCGAGGGACGTCACCTGCTGCGTCGACAGGTTCAGGTCCGCCTGGAAACCCGCGTTCGAGACGATCTGGATCTCGAGACCGTCGAGGATCCAGGACACGCCGAGTCCGACGACGACGCTCCAGTGGAACCGGGTCCACGGCAAGCGGTCCATCCTGGCGGGCACCAGGCTCTTGATGGTTGCGTTCGCGCTGCTCACGAGATGGGACCGTACGCCGAGATCGCCGATGTGGTTCAGATGCGGAACGAGCAACCGGGGGCGGAGCCGGATCCCCCTACTTCGAATCCGGCTCCGTCGCCGGGATCTCAATGATCGCAAGTGCGATGGAAACCCACAAGCGGACGGACGGGAGGCCCGTGGCGGGCCCCGCCACGAGCCTCCAGTCCGACAAGGCGTAACGTCCAGAACGTGACCCGACCTGACATCCGCACGGTCGGCGAGCTCCGCACCTCTGGTCACGTCCAGAAGACGGTCCGCGCCGAGATCCGCGACAACCTGCTCACCGCCCTGCGCCAGGGCACCGATCCGTGGCCCGGCCTGCACGGCTTCGAGACCACCGTCATCCCCCAGCTCGAACGCGCCCTCATCGCCGGGCACGACGTCGTCCTGCTCGGCGAGCGCGGCCAGGGCAAGACCCGCCTGCTCCGCACCCTGCAGGGCCTGCTCGATGAGTGGACGCCGGTCATCACCGGCTCCGAGCTCGGCGAGCACCCGTACGAACCGATCACCACCGCGAGCATCCGGCGCGCCGACGACCTCGGCGACGCCCTGCCGATCAGCTGGCGGCACCGCGACGACCGCTACGTCGAGAAGCTCGCGACGCCGGACACGAGCGTCGCCGACCTGATCGGCGACGTCGACCCGATGAAGGTCGCCGAGGGCCGCAGCCTGGGCGACCCGGAGACCATCCACTTCGGGCTCGTCCCCCGCGGGCACCGTGGCATCGTCGCGATCAACGAGCTGCCCGACCTGGCCGAACGCATCCAGGTCGCGATGCTCAACGTGATGGAGGAGCGCGACGTCCAGATCCGCGGCTACGTGCTGCGGCTGCCGCTCGACGTGCTCGTCGTGGCGAGCGCGAACCCCGAGGACTACACGAATCGCGGCCGGATCATCACGCCGCTGAAGGACCGCTTCGGCGCCGAGATCCGCACGCACTACCCGATCGAGCTCGACGACGAGATCGCCGTCATCCGGCAGGAGGCCCAGCTGACGGCCGAGGTCCCCGACGCCCTGATCGAGATCCTCGCCCGGTTCACGCGGGCACTGCGTGGTTCGAGCGCCGTCGACCAGCGCAGCGGTGTGAGCGCCCGGTTCGCGATCGCCGGTGCCGAGACGGTGTCCGCCGCCGCGGTGCACCGCGCAGCTCGCCAGGGCGAGGACGAGGCGGTCGCCCGGCCGATCGACCTCGAGACCGCGGTGGACGTCCTCGGCGGCAAGATCGAGTTCGAGAACGGCGAAGAGGACCGGGCCGACGAGGTCCTCGAGCACCTGCTCCGCACCGCGACCGCCGAGACCGTGCGCTCCCGCTTCAAGGGCCTCGACTTCGCGGTGCTCGTGGACGCGCTCGACGGCGGCACGATGGTGACCACGGGCGAGCAGGTCAGCGCCCGGGCGTTCCTCGAAGGGCTCCCGTCGATCGGCGAATCCGAGCTGTACGACCAGGTGTGCGACCGGATGGGTGCCACGAACGACGGCGAACGCGCCGGCGCGATCGAGCTCGCCCTCGAGGGCCTGTTCCTGGCCCGGCGCATCAGCAAGGAATCCGGCGGGGGCGAAGCCGTCTATGGCTAGGCAGAACCGGCGCCTGACGCGCGACACCCGGTACGGCCGGTACACCGACGGCCCCGACCCGCTCGCCGCCCCGGTCGACCTGGCCGAGGCGCTCGACGCCATCGGGCAGGACGTGATGGGCGGCACGTCGCCCGAGCGCGCGATGCGGGAGTTCCTGCGGCGCGGGGGCCGGACGCAGCGCGGTCTCGACGACCTGGCCCGACGGGTGGCCGAACGCCGCCGCGAGCTGACGAGCAAGAACAACCTCGACGGCACCCTGCAGCAGGTGCGCGAGCTCCTCGACCAGGCGCTGCTCGCCGAGCGCGGGGAGCTCGCCCGCAACGTCGACCTCGACGACGGCGACCGGGCCCTGGCCGAACTGCAGCTCGACAGCCTGTCGCCCTCCCCCGCCGCCGCGGTGCAGGAACTCGGCGACTACGACTGGACGAGCCCGACCGCGCGGCAGAAGTACGACGAGATCAAGGACCTGCTCGGCCGCGAGGTGCTCGACCAGCGCTTCGCCGGCATGAAGCAGGCGCTCGAGGGTGCCACCGACCAGGACCGGGCCGCGGTCAGCGCGATGATGCAGGACCTCAACGCCCTGCTCGAGGCGCACGCCCGCGGCGAGGACACCCAGCAGCAGTTCGACGACTTCATGGACCAGCACGGCGAGTACTTCCCGTCGGACCCGGCGAACGTCGACGAGCTGCTCGACGACCTGGCAGCCCGCGCGGCCGCGGCGCAGCGCATGCGCAACTCGATGACCCAGGAGCAGCGGGACGAACTCGATGCCCTCGCCCAGCAGGCCTTCGGCTCCCCCGACCTGATGGGGCAGCTGTCCCAACTCGACAGTACCCTGCGCGCACTGCGTCCCGGCGAGGACTGGGGCGGATCCGAGCGCATGGAGGGCGAACAGGGCCTCGGCCTGGGCGACGGCACCGGAGTGTTCCAGGACATCGCGGACCTCGACGCCCTCGCCGACCAGCTCGCCCAGTCCGGACCGGGCTCGGAGCTCGACGACCTGGACCTCGACGCGCTGTCCCGGCAGCTCGGCGACGAGGCTGCGGTCGACGCGAAGACCCTGCAGCGCCTCGAGCAGGCGCTCCGGAACTCCGGGGCGATGCGCCGCGGTGCCGACGGGCAGCTCCGGCTCACCCCGAAGGCGATGCGGCAGCTCGGCAAGAGCCTGCTCAAGGACGTCGCCCAGCGGATGTCCGGTCGCCAGGGCGCGCGGGACCTCCGTCGCTCGGGCGCCGCGGGCGAGCCCTCGGGGGCGTCACGGCAGTGGGCGTTCGGCGACACCGAGCCGTGGGACATCCCCCGCACGATCACGAACGCTGTGGTGCGGACGGCGGCCAGCGGGCGGCAGGGTGCCGGCGTGCGCCTGAGCATCGAGGACGTCGAGGTGCAGGAGACCGAGGCCCGCACCCAGGCCTGCGTCGCGCTGCTCGTCGACACGTCGTTCTCGATGGCGATGGAGGACCGCTGGGTGCCGATGAAGCGCACCGCCCTGGCGCTGCACACCCTGGTGTCGACCCGGTTCCGCGGCGACGACCTGCAGCTCATCGCCTTCGGTCGCGAGGCCGAGGTGATGGACGTCGAACAGCTCGTCGGTCTCGACGCGATGTGGGACAAGGGCACGAACCTGCACCACGCCCTGCTGCTCGCCAACCGGCACTTCCGCAAGCACCCCACGGCCCAACCGGTGCTCCTCATCGTCACCGACGGCGAGCCGACGTCGCACCTCGAGCCGAACGGGCAGGTCTGGTTCGATTACCCGCCCGACCCGGTGACGATCGCGCTCACCGTGCGGGAGCTCGAGAACGCCGGACGCCTCGGCGCCCAGACGACGTTCTTCCGGCTCGGCGAGGACCCGGGGCTCGCCCGGTTCATCGACGCGATGGCGAAGCGGGTGGACGGCAGCGTCGTGGCACCGGAGAACGACGACCTCGGAGTCGCCGTGGTCGGTTCGTACCTCGGCTCGCGTCGCGGGGCCGGCGGCGCGCTCTTCCGCGACGACTGGGGGCTCTGAAGCCCACCCAGGGACGGACTGGAGGCCCGTGGCGACACCGCCACGGGCCTCCAGTCCGTCCCTGGGTGCGTCTAGAACAGCGGCCAGGGCACGGCGGGGCCGTGACCGGGCGGCGGCGGGAAGATCCCGACGGCGCGCAGGGCCGCGCAGCGCGCCCGGAGCGTGTCGATCTCCTCGTCCGTCAGGTGCTCGGCGAGCTCGTCGCCGAGACCGCCGCGCAGGGCTTCGGACACCCGGTCGAGGCCCTCGAGCTCGTCCGGACCGAGCGGCTCCCCGATCCAGCCCCACAGGACCGTCCGGAGCTTGTGCTCGACGTGGAAGGTGAGCCCGTGGTCCACGCCGAAGCGGTGGCCGTCGGGCATCGCGAGCACGTGCCCGCCCTTGCGGTCGGCGTTGTTCACGACGACGTCGAAGACGGCCATCCGGCGCAGGGCCTCGGAGTCCTCGTGCACGAGCGTCACGGGCTGGTCGTGTTCGTCGATGGCCTCGAGCACGGGCAGCCAGGGCGAACCGTCCGCCTCGGCGAGATCCGGCGCCACCAGGTCGACGGCGTCCTGCTCGGGATCGACGTCCTGCCAGCGCTGCACCATGCCGGGCCCGAACGGACCGTCGCCCATCCACGTGGGTGGGACGACACCCCAGCCGAACGCCTCGGAGACCAGGTGCGCGGCGATCTCGCGGCCGGCGAGCGTGCCGTCCGGGAAGTCCCACAGCGGGCGCTCGCCCTCGATGGGCTTGTAGACGACGGTCGCACCGTCGAGTTCCGCGAGGAAGGTGGCGTTGGACGCCTCACGGATGCGCGCCCGGACGGAGAGCGAGCCGTCGCTCATGCGTCGCCGGGCGGACGACCGGCGGCGACGACCTCGCGCGTGCGCTCGACGAAGGCCCGGGCGGTGCCGACCGGGATCTTCACCTGGAACAGCTCGGCGGGCTCGGGGATCTCGACGACGGCCTCGATCTCGATGCCGTCCTCGCTCTCCTCGGACACGATCTCGACCTCGTCGTCGATCGGGTACGCCTCGATGACGACCTGCGCGGTGGACGGGTCGAAGCCCAGGCTCAGGGCCCCGGCGCGGAACTCGGCCTCGACGGGCTGGTCGAGCGGCTCCGGGTCGCGGAGTTCGACGGGCACCGACGGCGGCACGCTGAAGCGGTTGTCGTCGACGGTCGCCACCTCGTCGAGGAGCTCGTCGATCTTGTCGGCGAGCACGGCGGTCTGCTCCTTCTCGAGCGCGACGCTGGTGACGCGCCGACCGGAGCGGGCCTGGATGTAGAAGGCGCGCTCACCCGGACGGCCGATGGTGCCGACGACGAGGCGGTCCGGCCAGTCGAAGCCGTGGACGATGGTGGGCATACCCGCATTGTAGGAGCGCTCGGCTCCGGCCGTTCAGGGTCCGGCAGGTCCCACGGGCGCGTCGGGCGCCGGACGCCCGGTGCCGGTGTGCGCATCGGGTTCCGGATGGCCCGCGCCGCCGCCGACCGCGGCGTCCCCGCTGGGTGCCGGGGCGGTGCGCAGCCAGGACAGGTCACCGGACTCGGTGTTCGTCGCGACGACCTCGGGGCGGTGCTCGCCGTAGCGCACGACGGACACCGAGGCCGGGCCGACGCCGATGCGCTGGAACAGGTCCAGGTGCATGCCGAACGCGTCGGCGAGGACGCTCTTGATGATGTCGCCGTGGCTCACCGCGACCCAGACGGCGCCGGGTCCGTGCTCCGCCTCGACCTCGGCGTCGATGCGCCGTACGGCTGCGACGGCCCGGGACTGCATCGTCTGCATGGACTCGCCGCCGGGGAACACGACGGCGCTCGGGTTCGCCTGCACCGTGCGCCAGAGGGGCTCCTTCGCCAGGTCGGCGAGCTTCCGGCCCTGCCACTGCCCGTAGTCGGCCTCGGTGATGGCCCGCTCGATCAGCGAGGCGGGTGCACCGGTCTGCCGGTCCGTCTGCCGGTCCGTCTGCCGGTCCGTCTGCCGGTCCAGGATCGCGCGGGCGGTCTGTCGGCAGCGCTCGAGCGGACTCGACACCACGGCGACGACGGGCACCGCGGCGATGCGCTCCGCGGTCCGCTCGGCCTGGGTGCGGCCGACGGCGTCGAGTCGCACGCCGGCGGTGCGTCCGGCCAGGACGCCGGTGGCGTTCGCGGTGGTGCGTCCGTGACGGACGAGGAGGACGGTCGCCATGCGCCCGATCCTAAGCGCGGGACGCGGTCGCCCTTGACGGGCCGCCCGGGGACCGATCAGATGGGGGCATGGCCGGGCGGCATCGACTCGCACTCTTCGCCACGTCGACGGTGACCGGGTTCGGGATCGCGACGTGGATCACCCGGACGCCCGCGATCCGCGACGAGCTCGGCGCCTCGATCGAGGCGATGGGCCTCGTCCTGCTCGGGCTGTCGATCGGGTCGATGATCGGGATCCTCGGCGCCGGGGCGCTGGTACGACGGACCGGCAACCGCCCGCTCATCCTGCTCGGGGGCACGCTGCCCGTCGTCGGCATGGTGCTCGTCGCGCTGCTCGCCCCGGCGCAGGTCGCCGCCGGGGTCTGGGTCGGGCTGTTCCTGATCGGCTTCGGGGCGGGCGTCGCCGAGATCGGGCTGAACGTCGAGGCCGCCGCGGTCGAGCGGCAGATCGGACGACCGGTCGTGCCGGTACTGCACGCGTGCTTCAGTCTCGGCAGCGTGGTGGGTGGGGTGGTCGGCATCGCCATGACGGCGGCGGGGACCCCGGTCCGGGTGCACCTGCTCGTCGGCGCCGCGGTGATGGCCGCGCTGGCGGTGTTCGCGGCGCTGAACCTGCGGCCGGTGCCTCGTGAGACACCGAGCGATGCGCCTGCCGTTGCCGGCGGCACCCGTCGGGGAGCTCGCCGCTCCGTCCTCACCGTGCAGCTCGCCATGATCGCCGTGATCACCCTGGCGATGGCCTTCGCCGAGGGTGCTGCGAGCGACTGGCTCCCGCTGCTGATGACCACCGACCACGACGCGCCCGAGTCCGTCGGGTCCCTCGTGTTCACCGGGTTCGCCCTCGCCATGCTCATCGGTCGTGCGGCCGGCACCCCGCTCGTCGCCCGGTTCGGTCGCGCCCCGGTCGTCCGGGTCTGTGCCGCGGTCGGTGCGGTGGGGGTCCTGCTCGTCGTGCTGTCACCGAACCCGGTCGTCACCGCCGCGGCCGCCGGCGTCTGGGGGCTCGGCATCGCCCTCGGGTTCCCGCTGTCGATCTCCGCCGCTGGCGACCACCCCACCGACGGCGACCGCCGGGTGTCGGTGGTGGCCACCGCCGGGTACATCGCGTTCCTGGTGGGGCCGCCGCTGCTCGGGTTCGTCGGGGAGCACCTCGGCCTGCAGACGGCGATGCTCGTGCCCCTCGTCCTGCTGGTCGCCGCGTTCCTGGTCGCCCCGGCGACGCGGGGACAGGACACCGGGCGGACGATCGAGCCGGCGGAACCGGCGCGTCGGCCGTCCGGTCGGTAGCGTCTCCGGCATGCCGTTCTTCCGCGACGCTCCGCGCCCGACCACCCCAGCCGCTCCGTCCAGGGTCCAGGCCGCGTGGTCCGACTCCGCCGGGCACTTCGCGACCCGGTGCCTGCAGCTCATCATCGTCGTGGTGGTCGTCGCCGGCGTCGTCTGGGCGAGCAACATCCTGAGCGTCGTCACGATCCCCGTGCTCCTCGCGCTCATCATCGCGTCGGCCATGCACCCGGTGGTGTCGTGGCTCCGCAAGCACCGGGTGCCGTCCGTGCTGGCCACCCTCGCGGTGCTCATCGGCGTCCTCGCGATCCTGGGGCTGATCGGCTGGCTCATCGTCGTCGCGGTCGAGAACCAGTGGGCGCAGCTGCAGAAGTCGGCAGTCGACGGGTTCCAGCAACTGCAGGAGTTCGCGAAGAACCTGCCGTTCTCGATCTCGGACAAGCAGATCGACGACGCGGTCGCGTCGGCGTCCGACTTCGTCACGAGCGCCCAGTTCGGATCCGGTGCACTCGCCGGCGCCTCGGCCACCGCGAACTTCCTGACCGGGCTCGTGCTGATGATCGTCGTGCTGTTCTTCTTCCTGAAGGACGGTCCCAGCATCTGGGAGTTCCTGCTCCGCCCCTTCACCGGTGAGCGCTACGCCCGCGCACGTCGCGTCGGCGACCGGGTCGTCTCCACCCTCGGCGGGTACGTCCGCGGCACCGCCACGGTCGCGGCGGTCGACGCGATCGGCATCGGAGTCGGCATCGCCATCGTCGGCGTCCCGCTCGCCCTGCCGCTGGCCGTCATCGTCTTCATCACCGCGTTCATCCCGATCGTCGGTGCCACCGCCGCCGGCATCCTCGCCGCCCTGGTCGCGCTCGTGGCCCTCGGTCCGGTGCAGGCGCTCATCGTGATCGGCATCGTGGTGCTGGTGAACCAGCTCGAGGGCAACCTGCTGCAGCCCGTCCTGATGGGGCGCACCCTCAAGCTGCACGGCCTCGTCATCCTGATCGGGCTGACCGCCGGCACCGTCCTCGCCGGCATCACCGGCGCGATCATCTCGGTGCCGCTGATCGCCGCCGCCTGGGGCGCGATCCTGGTGTGGGACGGCCCGAACACCCCGGCCCGTCCGTGGCGGAAGAAGCGCAACGAGGACGTCACCGCGCACGAGCTGCCGCAGGGCTGATCCGCAGCGCCGATGGGCAGGGCGCGTTGCGGACATCCGCTTCGCGCAACGGCCTTCCACCCAGCAGGATGGAGGAGTGCTCGTCTCCATCGTCTACATGAGCCGTGCCGTCGTCCCCTTCGACGACCAGGCCATGGCGGTGCTGCTCGCGGAGTCCCGGCTGCGCAACGAAGCGCTCGGCGTCTCCGGGCTCCTGCTCGCCAAGGGCGGCCGGTTCATGCAGCTGCTCGAGGGGCCGGCGTGGAGCGTGCAGGACCGGTACGACGTCATCGCGAAGGACCGACGGCACGGTGAGGTCAAGTCGCTGGTGCGCGAGGACATCGAGCGCCGACGGTTCGACGGCTGGTCGATGGCCTACCGCGCGCTCGACGACTCGGACATCCGCTCCGAAGCGGGTTTCAGTCCCTTCCTCTCCGGCACGATGGACTTCCCGCGCTCGTTCGACCGGACCAGTGCGGCCTGGCTGCTGAAGTGGTTCCGCGACCGCGAGCTGCACGAACTCTGAACCGACGCCGAACGCCGCGCCGAGTCAGCCTTCGTTGAACGCGTCCTCGACGACGGCGAGCAGCCGGTCGCGGTGCTTCGGGTCCGCCGTCGCCGCGATCACCACGCGCCACATCGTCGCCACCGCCGGCATCAGGTCGGTGCGCCGCGTCCGGACGTCGGACACGAGCTGCACGCCGGTGAAGTAGGGCACCACCGTCGACCCGAGCTGCTCCGCGGTCAGGTCCGTCCGGAGTTCCCCGCTCGCGACCGCCAACCGGAACACGTCGACGATCCCGCCGATCCACTGCTCGTAGAAGCTCAGCGTCGCGGTCTGGAACTCGCCGCGCTCCAGCGACAGCCGGATCCCCGCCCGCACGATCGGGTCGGTCCGGAGCAGGTCGGCGATGCCGTGCGACGCCCCGATCAGCGCGGCGACCGGCGAGCTGTCGGTGTGGCTGACGACGTCGAAGGTGCGGGCGTTCTGCTCGCCGATGACGCCGAGCGCCAGGGCGAGCTTCGTCGGGAAGTGGAAGTGCAGCGTGCCCTGCGAGACGCCCGCCGCGCGGGCGATGCCCGCGATCGTCGCGCCGGCGAAGCCGACGCGGTCGAACTCCTCCGCCGCGGCCACCAGGATCTGCTCACGTCGTTCCACGGGACCAGTCTCACAGTCTGGAGGCACGGGGCGGGCCCGCACCGTGCCTCCAGACCGAGGGGTGGTGCGGCTCAGGCCGCGTGCCGGCAGTCCGAGGTTGGTGCGGCTCAGGCCGCGTGCCGGCCGAGCGTGATGCGCTCCTCGGGCAGGTCCTGCAGGTCGCGCCCACGGAACCAGCGGAGCAGCCAGTCGGCGGGCGTGCCCGCCACCCCGGTCGGCAGACCGGTGCGCTCGCTGAGGAAGGTGCTGAACCCGGGCTCGTCACGGAGTTCGTCCCCGGTCGGGCTGCCGAACGCCATCGACCAGCCGTCGAACCGACGCGTGCTGATGGACTCACGCGACAACGACTTCACGCCGGTGTGCCGCGGGTCGCGCTCGATCGCGGCGAAACGGTCCTCGACGCTCCAGACCGGACCCTCGAGCACCTGCATGAAACGGCCGCCCTTGGCGAGCAGGAGCCCGGAGACGCCGAGCGCGTGGTTGCGGAGCCGCGCCTCACGCAGCATGGCGACCAGCTGGTCGTCGGTCAGGTCGTCGACGGCGACGGACATGTAGACGAGGGAGGTGAGGGAGGTCATCCCCTGCAGTCTGGGTCGTGGTCGGCGGCACGGTCAACGCGTCGTCCGCACACCGCACCGGACGGTGCGGCATGCGGACGACGGGCGGGGTGTCGGGTTCGGGTTTCGGGTTTCGGGTTTCGGGTTTCGGGTTTCGATCAGGTGAGGGCGAGCAGGTTGTTGACCTGCTCGTTGACCCCGGTCAGCGTCGCGATCGGCTTGCCGTTCGCGTAGACGTCGTCGAAGGCGGGCTGCAGCAGGGCCTGCACGTCGGCGGGGTTCTTCGTGACCGGGAACAGGAACGTGGTGTCCTCCTCGACCTGCCGGGTGAACGCCGAGACGTCGAGCCCGCGCTTCCGGAACGACGCCACGGCAGCCTCGGTGCCGGCGGGACGGGCGGGGAACACGATCCCGCTCTCACCGACGATCCGCTGGGCCTCGTCGCTGCCCAGGAACGCCACCCACTTCGCGGCGGCCTCGGGGTCCTTCGCCTGTTTCGTGATCGAGTCGCCGAGCCCGTTGAACATCGACGCACGGTGACCCGACGGGCCGATCGGGGTCGGGGCGACCGCGACGTCGAGGTCCTCCATGCCGAGGTACGAACCGATCATCCACGAGCCGTTGAACGACAGCGCGCACTTGCCGGCGCCGAGCTGGACCTCGGGCCCGGTCGTGGTGGAGAACACCCCGTACTTCGCCATGTAGCCCTTCTCGGCCAGCCGGTAGTACCAGGCGAGGGTGTCCTGCACGACCCGCTCGTCGTAGCGGAACCTGTCGCCCCACGGGTTCTCGTTCGTGTAGAACCAGTCGACCGATCCGGTGAACGGTGACCACTGGGTCTGGCCGAAGCCGTCACCGCCCGAGCCGTTCGACGAGATGCCGTAGACGGCGACGTCGTCCTTGTCGAAGCCGTCCTCGTCGCCGCGCCGGCCCTTCGAGTCGACGGTCAGCCGCGCGAGCATCCGTTCGAACGTGCCGCCGTCCTCCGGGTTCCACTCGAGCGACCCGAGTTCCTCGGCGGAGACCCCGGCCTTCGCCATCGCCTTCTGGTCGTAGAACATCGCGACGGTGTCCCAGTCCTTCGGCGAGCCGTAGCGGTGGCCGTCCTGGCCCTTCCACAGTTCGGCGAGTCCGGACTGGTAGTCGTCGTCCCGGATGCCCTTCGTGGCGTCGAGTTCGTCGAGCTTGTAGAGCACGTCGAGGTCGGCGTACTGCGGGAACTTCGTCAGGTGGTCGGTGAAGACGTCGGGAGCGGTGCCGGCGATGAAGCCCGCGGTGAGCTTGGTCCAGTAGTCGTTCCACCCGAGCTGGGTGATCTTCACGGTGATGTCCGGGTTCGCGCGGTGGAACGCGTCGGCGACGGCCTGGTACGCGGGCTGCTGGTTGGCGTCCCAGAGCCAGTAGCTCACGGTGCGCACACCCGATCGGTTCGTCGTGCGGCGACCTGGCGACGAGCAGGCGGCGAGCGCGCCGAGGGCCAGGGCGGAGGCGCCGCCGGCGAAGAGCGTGCGGCGGGTCAGTTGGTTCGTCATGGTGTTCGTCCTGTCCGACATCCGGGTCACTTGATCCCGGAGAAGCCGATGGAGTTGACGATCCGCTTGGCGAAGACGCCGAACAGCAGGATCATCGGGAGCGCCGCCACCAGGGTCGCGGCCATGAGCCCGGCCCAGTCGGTGCCGGACTGCGGGGTCTGCGACTTGAAGACGCCGAGCGCGACGGTCAGCACCCGCGAGCTGTCGGTGTACGACACCATGAGGGGCCAGAAGTAGTCGTTCCAGCTCGTGATGTACGTCAAGACGGCGAGGGTGGCGATCGGGGCCGCCGCCATCGGGATGACGAGCCGGAAGAACACGCGGACCTTGCCGGCGCCGTCGATGAGCGCCGCCTCTTCGACCTCCTTCGAGATGCCGAGGAAGAACTGCCGCAGGAAGAACACCGCGAACGGGGTCATGAACATCGTCGGCAGGGCGATGCCGAGCAGGTTGTCCACGAGCCCGAGCTGCTTGATGAGCGTGAAGTTCGGCAGCAGCGTGAAGATCGCGGGGACCATCAGCCCGGCCAGGAACACCCCGAACACCTTGTCGCGACCGGGCCAGCGCAACCGGGCGAAGGCGTAGGCGGCCGCTGCCGAGAAGAACACCTGGCCGACGGTGACGAGCGTCGACACCAGGATCGAGTTGAGCAGGTACCGCCAGAAGTTCAGGGCGGCGCCGGAGCCGCCCTGCGCCAGTGCCTCTTCGGTGGACTGCAGGCCGAAGACCCGCTCGAACCCGCCCAGGCTGAACCCGACGGGCAGCAGCGAGGTGGGGTCGGAGTTGATCGCGGTGTTCGACGACAGCGCGGTGCGCAGGATCCAGTAGAACGGGAACAGGGTGACGACGATGACGAGGATCATCGCGACCCAGGCGAGCACCCGGCCGAGCGACGGGCGACGACGGTGGCCGGCGCCCATCCGCGGCGGGCGGGACGTGGTGACGGAGCGGGTGAATGTCGTGGTCATGGCGCTTCCGTTCAGTCCAGGTCGGACTCACCCGAGCGGGTGAGGCGGTACTGGATGATCGTGATGATGCTGAGGACGATGAGGAGCGCGACCGAGACCGCGGACGCGTAGCCGAACTGGAACCGGCCGAACGCCAGGTTGTAGATGTAGTTCTGCACGACGTTCGTGGCGTTCGCGGGGCCGCCCTGCGTGGTGACGGCGACGGTGTCGAACACCTGGAACGACCCGATCACGGTGATGATCAGCACCAGGGACAGGATCGGGCGGAGCAGTGGCACCGTGATGCGCCAGAACATCTTCCACTCGCTCGCACCGTCGATGCGTCCGGCCTCGTACACGGTCTCGGGCAGCGACTGCAGGCCGGCGAAGATGAGCAGTGCCGTGTAGCCGACGTGCCGCCAGACGTTGATGAGCGCGATCGAGGGGATGCCCCAGACGTCGCTCTGCAGGAACGGGATGCGGTCGAGCCCGAGTGAGGCGAGCATCTCGTTGCCGATGCCGAGCTGGGTGTCGAGGATCCAGAGCCAGACCAGGGCGGCGACGACGTTCGACACCAGGTACGGCGCGAGCACGATGCCGCGCACGAAGGTCGACTTGGTCAGGCGGTGCATCATCACGGCGATGAACAGCGCGACGACGGTCTGGATGACGATGTTGATGAGCACGTACTCGACGGTCACCACCATCGAGTGCCAGAAGATCGAGTCCTGCACCAGGCGGGCGTAGTTCTGCAGGCCGGTGAACTCGGGCTCGGTGAGCAGGTTGTACGACGTGAAGCTCAGGTAGATGCCCCGCACGGTCGGCCAGGCGAGGAACACCGCGAACCCGACGGCTGCCGGGGCGATGAAGACGAGCGCGAGCCACAGGTCGTTCCTGGGGCGGCGCCGTGGTGCGGTGGTGCGGGCACGGGCGAGGTCGGCGGACCGACTCCTCCGTCTCGTGCTGGCGGTCGTCAAGGGTGACGACACAGGGCTCTCGGTTGCCATCGCGACTCCTTCGTCTGCGGTGGACTGACGTGCAGCAGTCCGTGAGCCGGGAATCTACACGTGGGGACCACTGCTGGCAAGAGGCTCTTTCCGGGACGTCGACAGGGGTTGTCACGTGTAGACAGCGTGTGTCAGGATGGCGCTCGATCGCATCGGAGCGACCCGCTCGGCGACGCATCCCACACCCCTGGAAAGGTCACTGATGATCTCTGTCGGAATGGTCGGCGCGGGCCAGTTCGCCCCCCAGTTCGCCAAGCTGTTCAAGCTCCACCCCGACGTGGACCGGGTCTACGTCACGGACCTCGTCGGCGAGCGCGCGTCGGAACTCGTCGAGACCCAGCACCTCGACGGCACGTTCCCCGACTTCGACGCCGTCCTCGCCTCGGACGTCGACGCCGTCGCGATCTTCACGCAGCGCTGGACCCACGGTCCGCTCGTGGTCAAGGCCCTGCGCGCCGGCAAGCACGTGTACTCCGCCGTGCCGATGGCGATCTCCGTCGACGAGATCCGCGACATCATCCAGGCGGTCCGCGAGACCGGCCTGACCTACATGATGGGCGAGACGAGCTACTACAACCCCGCGACGGTGTTCGCCCGCAAGCAGGTCGCCGCCGGCGCCTTCGGCCGGGTGTTCTACGCCGAGGGCGACTACGTGCACGACATGGACCTCGGCTTCTACGCCGCGTACCAGTACAGCGGTGGCGACGAGTGGAAGCGCACCGCCAGCTACCCGCCCATGCTCTACCCGACGCACTCGGTCGGCGGGGTCCTCGGTGCGATCCCCGGGCACGCGGTCAGCGTCAGCTGCATCGGCGTCAAGGACGACCGCGGCGACGGCGTCTTCGACAAGGACGTCAGCCAGTTCGACAACGACTTCTCGAACGCCACCGCCCTGTTCGAGCTCGACAACGGCGGGGTCATGCGCATCAACGAGATGCGTCGCGTCGGCTACCCGTCGCACATCCGGGAGTCGCGCTTCCGCTACTTCGGCACCGAGGCCAGCTTCGAGCAGCTCGCGAAGACCAGCGTCTGGCAGGACAAGCAGGACTCGCACGACATCAGCGACAAGATCGACACCCAGGCGACGATGTCCCTCGACGACCCGCGCCTGGCCGACGTCGACCCGTCCCTGCGCGACGCGTTCGTCTCCGGCTACGCCGAGGTGCACGACACCGACCGTCTGCCCGCCGAGTACGACGGTGTGCCGACCGGGCACGAGGGCAGCCACCAGTTCCTCGCCGACGACTTCGTCCGCGCCGTCGTCGACCGGACCCTGCCGCCGGTGAACGCCTGGACCGCCGCGCGCTTCACCCTGCCGGGCATCATCGCCCACCAGTCCGCGCTGCAGGGTGGCGCCCGCCTCGACGTGCCGGACTTCGGTGACGCCCCGGAGACGACGAGCACTGCGACGACGAGCGCACCGACGTCAGCAGGCAGCACGTCGTCGGCTACGATCGCGTCCGAGTAACACGTGTCGTTCGGGTGCCGGTCCGTCGTGGGCCGGCACCCGAACGACGCTCCCGGACCCGACGAAGGTGGCACCCGTGACCGTCCCGACGAACCCCAGGGCGGTCACCCGTGCGGACGTCGCCCGCTACGCCGGGGTCAGCACCTCCGTCGTCAGCTACGTCGTGCACGACGGACCGCGCCCCGTCGCCGCCGCCACCGCCGCCCGGGTGCGCGAGGCCATCCGCGTCCTCGGCTACCGCCCGAACGCGAGCGCCCAGGCCCTGCGAACCGGCTCGTCGAAGATGCTCGGCCTGATCGTGCCCGAACTCGACAACCCGTTCTGGTCCGAGCTCGCCGTCGCGGTCACCCACGCCGCCGCCGCACGCGGCTACGACGTCCTGCTCGCCAACAGCGACGGCGACGCCGCCCAGGAGCGCGAGCGGCTCCGCAGCCTGTCCGCCCGCCAGGTCGACGGCATCATCGTGACGAGCATCATGACCCACCCGGACCTGTCGACCGTCACCGACCCCGGCCTGCCGATGGTCCTGCTCAACACGTTCTTCGAGGTCCCCGAGTACGCCAGCATCGGTGTCGACGCCCTGCGTGGCGCTCTCGACGGCACGCAGCACCTGGTCGAGCACGGCTACCGTTCGATCGGCCTCGTGATGGGCCACACCGGCTCGATGGAGCTCCGCGAGCAGGGCTGGATGCGGGCCCTGCGCCAGGCCGGCCTGCCCGACGGCCCCATCGTCCGCACCGACTTCACCCGGCGCGGAGGCTACGAAGCCGGCCTCCGCATGTTCGCCGACGAGACCGGGCCCCGAGCCGTCTTCGTCAGTTCGGACATGCAGGCGATCGGCGTCATGCGCGCACTGTGGGAACTCGGTCTGCGCGTCCCCGAGGACGTCGCGATCGTGTCGTTCGACGGCGCGGCCGAGGCGGACTACACGAACCCGCAGCTCACCACGGTCCGGCAGCCGATCGAGACGATGGCGGTCGCCGCGGTCGACCGCGTGCTCGGCCTCGACGCCGACAACCAGTGGCACCGCGACCTGGTCCCCGCCGAGTTGGTCCTCGGCGCGAGTTGCGGGTGCGACGTGCGTCGCTGACCGGACGGGAGGCGCGGGGCGGGGCCGCCACGGGCCTCCTGTCCGTCAGCTGGTCGCGTTCAGGACGCCGGCTCCATGACGGCGCGGAGGCGCGCGGTCGGGATGCGCTCCTGCGCATCCACGGTCACGGCGGCAGCCTCGACCGCCTCGCCGGTCTCGGCGTCGACGAAGCGCAGGTCCGACGCCCGCTCGGACGGGCGGTGCCGGTCGGCCCAGCCGCCGAGGGCGAGCAGCACGAGCGACAGGTCGCGGCCGGCGTCGGTCAGGACGTACTCCTCGCGGGCACGTGCCCCCTCGGGCTTGTAGGTCGTGCGCTCGAGCACTCCCCCGTCGACGAGTGAGGCCAGGCGTGCGGTCAGGACCTCGCGCGGGATGCCGAGGCTCTGCTGGAACTGGCTGAAGCGGGTCGAGCCACCGACGGCGTCGCGGACGATCATGAGCGTCCACTTCTCGCCGAGGACGTCGAGGGAGCGTGCGATGGGGCAGCGCTCGTCGCCGCCGAGGATGCCGAGCATGCGTTCATCTTAGCTGGGTTCGATTTCCGGACATAACGTGCTAGGTTCGGTTTCCGTACTCAACTTCTCTCGTCTGGAGCACTCATGACCGACCTCACCAACGCCGTCGTCCTCGTCACCGGAGCGAACGGCGGCCTCGGCGCCGAGTTCGTCCGCCAGGCCCTGGAGCGTGGCGCCACCAAGGTCTACGCGACCGCCCGCAACCCGCGTACCTGGGACGACGAGCGCATCGTCCCGCTCGCCCTCGACGTCACGAGCCAGGAGAGCGTCGACGCCGCGGCCCGCACCGCAGCCGACGTGACCGTCGTCGTGAACAACGCCGGGATCGCCGGCTCGGACCCGCTCGTCGACGTCTCCGTCGAAGAGGTCGAGCGCATCTTCGCCACCAACGTCTTCGGTGCACTCCGCGTCGCCAAGGCCTTCGCCCCCTCGATCGCCAACGGTGCGCTGATCGACGTGCACTCCGCCCTGAGCTGGGTCGCCCTCGCCGGCGCGTACTCGGCGTCGAAGGCCGCGTTCTGGTCGATCACGAACTCGCTGCGTCTCGAGCTCGCACCCCAGGGCACCCAGGTCGTCGGCGCCCACCTCGGCTACACCGACACCGGCATGATCGCCGACCTCGACGTCGAGAAGTCCGACCCCGCCGACATCGTCCGTTCGATCTGGGACGCGGTCGAGGCCGGCGAGCACGAGGTCCTCGCCGACCAGGTCAGCCGCGACGTCCGTGCCGGCCTGAGCGCCCCGCTCACCGCGCTCTACCCGATGCTCGCCAGCGCCTGAGGCCGGTTCTCGTCGGGACGGTGACGGTTCTGGTTCACGAACACCCGGGTTCCTGAACCAGAACCGTCACCCGCCCTGATCGCGTCAGCCACCCGCGCCACGGTCGGTGATCCGACGGTTCGTGGCGGTGATGGCGGCGCGCTCGTCGTCGGACAGGCCACCGGCGTGGAGGATCCGGCTCAGCACGTCGCTCTTCCGCTCGATGTAGTCGTCGATGTCCGCGGCTTCGGTGGCTGCCCGGCGTTTCACGGCGGCGTACTCGTCGCGGAGCACCGGGTCGGCGCGCAGCACGTCGCGGACGGCCAGGTGGTTCCGCAGCGCGAGCGACCCGGTCGTGACGACGTAGGTGTTCGTCGGGGCGAAGCGCTCCGGAGCCCGGAACGCCTGCCTGTCCGGGACGCCCAGTTCACCGCGCGGCTCGAAGCCGATCGTCGCCATCGCCGCCACTGCAGCCGGGACGTCGGCAGCGTCCACCACGACGTCGACGTCGAGCACGGGCTTCGCCGCCAAGCCCGGCACGGACGTGCTGCCCACGTGCTCGATGCTCCGGAACCGCACGTCGGCGTCGTCGAGCGCGGCAGCGTACGCATCGTGCAGCTGCCGGAACCGCTCGGGCCACGACGACCGGTACTCGACGACCTCGATCACGGCGCCGGCGTCGGCGCGAGGAGCTGGAACATGACGTGGTCGCGCCAGACCCCGTTGATCTTGATGTACTCCGGCGCGAAGCCGTACCGGGTGAAGCCCGCCGACTCGAGCGCGCGCTGCGAGCCGACGTTCTCGGGCAGGGTCTCGGCCTGCACGCGGTGCAGACGGAGCACGTCGAACGCGTGATCGGCCGCCGCACGGACAGCGCGGGACGCGTGACCCTGGCGCGTGCGGTCGGCGCGGACCCAGTACCCCATCGCGCACGACTGCAGGGCGCCGCGGACGACGCCGCTCAGCGTGATGCGGCCGAGGAGTTCCCCGTCGGTCGACTCGATGACGAACGGCACCGCGTTGCCGGCGCGCTGCGTGGCGAGGGCCTGCGTGATGACGTCCCGCTGGCCGGACTCCGTGTAGTACGACGGCGCTCGGGCCGGTTCCCACGGTCGCAGGTGGTCGGCGTTCTCGGTGATGACCGCAGCCAGGACGGCCGCGTCGTCGAGGCGGAGTGGGCGCAACCGTGTGTCCATCGCGGAGGGTGTGGGATTCGAACCCACGAGACATCTCTGCCCACCTGTTTTCAAGACAGGCTCCATCGGCCGCTCGGACAACCCTCCAGTGACGCGACCACGTGGCGAGACGTGATCGCGTCCCGGGAAGTCTACCCGGGCCTCCAGGCAGGGGTGCGCGCGAGCGCGGACTAACGGGGCAGGGAGTCGAGCGCCGCTGCCAGGCCGTCGTCGGTGATGCCGCCGGTGAGCTCGTTGCCGGCGTCGACGACGTCGTCGGGGGCCTGGCCCATGACGACGCCGCGACCGGAGGTCGAGGCCCAGCGGAGCATGTCGATGTCGTTGCGGCCGTCGCCCGCGGCGAAGACGCGGGAACGCGGGATGTCGAGCCACTCGCGGACGCGCTCCATCGCGGTGGCCTTCGTCACGCCCTCCGGAGCGATGTCGAGCCACGACGTCCAGCCGACGGAGTACGAGACCTTGTGCAGGCCCATCTTCTCGACGATCTGCAGGAAGTCCTCGGTGTCGTGGCCGGGCGAGATGACGACGACGCGGGTGGCCTCGACGCCGAGCAGCTGCTCGAACGGCACGTGCTCGCCCTCGACGGTCATCGTGTCGTCGGGGAAGTTGCCGGACAGCAGGAAGTGACCGGTCTCGTCCTCGACGCCGAACGCGGCGTTCTCGAGCGCGCCGTGGATGGTCTGCAGCACCTCGGACGGGTCGAACCGCTCGACGTGTTCGCGCACGTAGGAGCCGTCGGCGCGGCGGGCCAGGATGAGCGCACCGTTCGCGCAGACCAGGTACTTCGGCCGGATGCCGAGGGTCTCGAGCAGGGGCACGGTCATGCCCTCGCTGCGGCCGGTCGAGAGCATGACCTCGTGCCCGGCGGCCTCGGCGTCACGGACTGCCGCCACGACGACCTCGGTGATGACACCGTCCTCGCGCATGGTGGTGCCGTCGATGTCGAGCGCGACCAGCCAGCGCTTGGTGCGGGCGGGCGCGTCGGTGCCCGCGCCCTGCTCGGTGCCGTCCACGAACCGTCCCTGGGTGCTCATCGGGGCTCGATCACCTCGACGCCACCGAGGTAGGGGCGCAGGACCTCCGGCACGACGACGGAACCGTCGGCCTGCTGGTGCGTCTCGAGGATCGCGACGATCCAGCGGGTGGTGGCGAGGGTGCCGTTCAGGGTGGCGACCGGGGCGGTCTTGCCGCTCTCGGTGCGGTAGCGGATGTCGAGGCGGCGGGCCTGGTACGTCGTGCAGTTCGACGTCGAGGTGAGCTCGCGGAACGTGCCCTGCGTCGGGACCCAGGCCTCGATGTCGTACTTCTTCGCGGCGCTCGTGCCGAGGTCACCGCCGGCGACGTCGATCACGCGGTAGTGCAGCCCGAGGTCCTGCAGCATCTGCTCCTGGTACCCGACGAGCTTCTCGTGCTCGGCCTCGGCCTCGTCGGGGTGCACGTAGGTGAACATCTCGAGCTTGTTGAACTGGTGCACGCGGAGGATGCCGCGGTTGTCCTTGCCCGCCGACCCGGCCTCGCGGCGGTAGCAGGTCGACCAGCCGGCGTAGCGGTGCGCGGTCTTCTCGATGTCGAGGATCTCGTCGGCGTGGAACCCGGCGAGGGCGACCTCGCTCGTGCCGGTCAGGTACAGGTCGTCGGCTTCGAGCCGGTAGACCTCGGCCGCGTGCTCACCGAGGAACCCGGTGCCGGCCATCGTCTCGGGGCGGACGAGCGTCGGGGTGATGAGCGGCTCGAAGCCGGCGGCGATCGCACGGTCGAGGCCGAGCGACATCAGCGCGATCTCGAGCCGGGCGCCCATGCCGCGCAGGAAGTAGAAGCGCGAGCCGGAGACCTTCACGCCGCGGGGGATGTCGATGATGCCGAGGTGCTCGCCGAGGTCGGCGTGGTCCTTCGGCTCGAAGTCGAACTCGGGCTTGGTGCCGACGGTGCGGAGCGTGACGAAGTCGTCCTCGCCGCCCTCGGGCACACCGGGGAGCACGACGTTCGGGATGCCGCGGACGACGGTGTTGAAGGTGTCCTCGGCCGCGGTGACGGTGGCCTGGGCCTCCTTCACCTTGGCGGCGAGGGCCTGGGCCTGCTGCACGAGCGCGGCCTTCTCGTCCTTCGGGGCCTTGGCGACGGTCTTGCCGAACGCGTTCTGCTCGGCGCGGAGCGACTCGAACGAGGTGATCGCACTGCGGCGGGCGGAATCCGCAGCGACGGCTTCGTCGACGACGGCCACGGAGGCACCACGCGCCTGCTGTGAAGCCTTGATGACGTCCGGGTTGTCGCGAAGCAGCTGTGGATCGATCACCGCCCCATCCTAGACGGGGCAACCGCACGCAGCCTCGATCGGTAGCGTGGACGTATGTCGACCCCATCGGAGACCGCGCCCGCGGACCAGGACGCCCTCCCCACCGAGCAGCGGACGGCCGCGGTGGTCTACAACCCGGTCAAGGTCCACCTGCCGACCCTCAAGCGCACGGTGCAGGAACACCAGCAGCAGGCCGGCTGGGCCGAGACCCTGTGGTTCGAGACCTCAGAAGAAGACCCGGGCGGCGGCATGGCCCGCGCGGCGATCGAGGCCGGTGCCGACGTCGTCGCGGCGGCCGGCGGTGACGGCACGGTCCGTGCGGTCGCCGAGGTCGTGCACGAGTCCGGTTCGACCCTGGCGCTGCTGCCGAGCGGCACCGGCAACCTGCTCGCGCGCAACATGAAGCTCCCCCTCGACGACCTGGCCGCGAGCGTCCGGACGATCTTCCACGGCGACGACCGCAAGATCGACTTCGGCATGCTCAAGGTCGAGCGCCCCGGCGGCGAGCGCGAACGCTTCGGCTTCCTGGTGATGGCGGGCCTCGGGCTCGACGCGCGGATGCTCGTGAACACCCGCCCCGAGCTGAAGAAGAAGGTCGGCTGGCTCGCCTACGTCGACTCGCTGTTCCGTTCGGTGCGCGACGCCAACGCGTTCGAGTTCCGCTACCAGCTGGACGACGACGGCAACCACTCGCTCCGGGCACACTCGCTCATCGTCGGCAACTGCGGCATGCTGCAGGCCGGCGCGATCCTGCTGCCCGACGCTGAGATCGACGACGGCGTGTTCGACATCGCCGTGATGCGTCCCCGCGGGTTCTTCGGCTGGGTGCGGATCGGTGCCCGGGTGTTCTGGGAGAACGGGATCCTGCGGGCGTTCCGCCGGTCGAACCTGGGCAAGACCGCCGTCGGCAAGAAGATCGTGTCGCGTTCGCGCGAGGAACGACCCCTGCGCTACCTGCGCGGGCAGGAGTTCACGGCGCGGCTCGAGCGGCCTGACGAGTTCGAGATCGACGGCGACCCGGTGGGCGAGGTCATCGCCTTCCGTTCGCGCATCGACCCGATGGGGCTCTCCGTGCGGGTGCCGGACCCGGCGGACGACCGCCACGGCTCGCGCCAGGTGCCCTGACCCGCGGCGCTACCGCGCCCCGGGCTCGCCCGACACGATCGCGCGCAGCCAGTCCCGCGCCTCGACGAACGCGGCGTCCGAGTAGCGCGCGGGCACCTCGGGGCGGGCGCCGTCGGCACGCGGGTACGACCCGAGGAACGTCACGCGCGGGCTGAACCGGCGCAGGCCGAGCAGCGCGTCCGCCACCCGCTCGTCGCGCACGTGCCCGTCGAGGTCGATGACGAACCGGTAGCGGCCGAGCTCGTCACCGATCGGGCGTGACGACAGCAGCCCCATGTTGATGCCCCGCGTCGCGAACTGCTCGAGCATGTCGACCAGGGCGCCGGGGTGGTCGGCCGGCAGCTCGACGATGACGCTGGTCTTGTCGGCGCCGGTCGGTTCGGGCAGGGCGAGGGTCTTCGACACGAGCACGAACCGGGTGACCGCCGAGGCGTTGTCGCCGATGGACGACGCGAGCACGACGACGTCGTGGTGGTCGGTGATGCCGGGCGGTGCGACAGCGGCGTCGGCGGTCGGGTTCGCCTCGAGCAGGGCGAGGGCCGCGGCGACGTTCGACGACGCCGGGATGTGGCCGTGCCCGGGCAGGTTCGCCTCGAGCCAGTTGTGGGTCTGGGCGTAGGCGACCGGGTGCGCGTTCACGGTGCGGACGTCGGCCAGCGTCGTGCCGGGCCGGGCGACGAGCACGAAGTCGACGGGGACCAGGTACTCCCCCACGATCCGCACGCCGGGGATCCGGGCCAGGGCGTCCTGCGTGGCGCTGACCCCACCGTCCACGCTGTTCTCGATCGCGATGACGGTGCCGATCGAGCGGCCGGACATGACATCATCCAGGGCCTCACCGACGTTGTTGACACTCCGCCAGGGCTTGCCTGCGGCGGCCTCGACGAGCTTCAGGGCCGCCTCGGTGAAGGTGCCGGCGGGTCCGAGGTAGGAGTACGTGTCGGACGGCGCGGCGGGGTCGGTCATGCGGCGAGCCTATTGCAGGGACACGGGGGCCAGGCGGCCTCAGTCCGTCGCCGCACCCGTCAGCCGCTGCTCGCAGATCGCGGTGTCGTCGTCCTCGCGCGGGTACGTCAGCGCCGCGAACCGCCCCTCGGGGTCGAGCCGCGTCAGGAGCGACGCAGCGATGCCGTCGAGCTGCGCGACCTGCTCGTCGGAGAGCGCGTCGATGACCACCCGGCGGGCGGTGCGGACGTGGTCCGGGGCAGCGTCGACGATCGTGGCGTACCCGGCGTCGGTCAGCCGGACGTCGGTGGCCCGGCGGTCGGAGGTCGACGGGCACCGGGTCACGAGCCCGCGCTTCTCGAGGCGGGACACCACGTGCGACAGCCGCGGCAACGAGGCGTTCGTGGCCGAGGCGAGCGCCGACATCCGCAGGGTCCGGGTGTCGGTCTCGGAGAGCATCGCGATGACCATGTAGTCGAAGTGCGTCAGGTCGGCGTCACGCTGCAGCTGCTGGTCGAGCGCGGCCGGCAGGAGTTCCATGACCGCGACGAGCTTCATCCACGCGCGCAGCTGCTCGCGGGTGAGCCACGGGGTCTCGTCGGTCATGACCTGATCATACCGAAAGGTTGTCTCTTTAACCAGTGGTGCGCACCGCGGACGAACCAGCCGAACCAGACGAACCAGCCGAACCCGCCGAACCAGACGGCCCGCCAGCGCGACGCGACCGCACCACCCCGATGACGAGCACGACCACCACGACGACGAGCAGCGCCCCCTCGACGAGCAGCAGCCGCGTGCCGTAGTCGAACGGCAGCACGGTCGGGTTCTTCTGCCCGTGGTCCTTCGCCGCGATCTCCGGCAGGACCACCAGGGCGAGCACGCTGCCGAGCACGATCGCCGCTTGCACGACGACGAGCACCCAGGCCCGTAGCGCGCGCCCGGCCCGTCGCAGCAGCAGCCCGGCACCGACCACGAACGGTGACAGGACCGCGTCGTGCAGCACCACCGCCGCGAGCAGCCACACCCCGAGCCCGCCGATGCGGTTCGGCTTGACGGACGTCACGAGCACGTACGCCCCGAAGGCGATGACCAGCACGCCGATCACCACGAGCACGATCCGCGCGGCCTTCACCGGAGCACCTCGATCTTCTCGATCCACTTGGTCTGCAGCACACCGGGCCGCCCCGGAGCGATGATCCGCGCCGGGAACCCGTGGTCCAGGTCGAGCGTCGCACCGTTCAGCTCGAGGGCGACGAGCGTCGTCGGGTCCTCGGCGTACTCCGGTCCCATGTCCATGATCCGGTAGCCGCCGTGCCGCTCCAGGCTCGTCACGCGAACGTGCGACCCCTGCGGCGCCTGCACGGCGTCGAGCAGGTCGCGCATCCGCACGCCCTTCCAGGTCGCCATCTGGCTCCACCCCTCGACGCACGAGATCGGCAGGTCGACCTGCGCGGTGCCGAGCGCGACGAGTTCCGCCCGGACGAACGTCCGGCTCACGTCGTGGCCGACGACGGTGAGCGTCCAGTCGGCGGCGGTCGCGCTGGCGAGGACGCCGGCCGCCCGCGCGGTCCGGTTCACCGGCAACCCGTTCGCGCCGATGCCGCGGCCGCGGGCGCCGAACACGTTGATCGGTTCCGCGAGCTTCGAGGACTGCCCCGCCGTGAGCGCGACGACACCGACGGTCGCCGCCGTCACGCCGGCGAAGAACCCGCGTCGGGCGATGCGCTGGCGTCGTCCGGTGGCGGCTTCCGGCGTCGGCCTGGAGGCCCGGCTCGCCTCCGGCGCGTCGGCCGTCGGCTGGGCGGGACTCGGCTCCTCGGACACCTCGCGGGTCTCCGGGGCCGTGTCGGGTCCGGTGGTACGGGACTCGGCGCCGCCGGGGGCGGCGTCGACGCCGTCGATCCAGCGGAACACGCGGCCCAGCAGGCCGGGGGCGGTGGACCCGGCGGTCTCGGCGACCGCAGCGTGCGGGGCGGACGCACCACGGGCCTCCAGGCCAGGAGGAAGCAGTTCACTGCCGGACGCGGGGTCCGCGATGAACCGGCCGTGCGCGTCGTAGGAGTCGCGCTTCCGCCAGTACCGGGCGATGACCGGCAGCTTGGCGGCGATGTGGATGGCCAGCGACCCGATGATCACGTAGGCCAGGGCGTTGTGCACCTGGCGGAACGGGAACGGCCACGGGTACCACTGGTACGTGTTGAGCAGGCCGGTGACGACCTGGATGATCGACGCGGACACGAGCACCGCGATCGACAGCCGCTCGAGCAGGTGCAGCACGCCGCGCACCGGCGGCACCTGCACCAGGGCGGGCATGACGGCGTTGAGCTTGGCGAGCAGCAGCGGGATGATCGCGATCCCGGTCGTGATGTGCAGGCCCTGCGTGAACTGGTACAGCTGCGTTGGCCGTGTCGGGAACCGCATCCAGCCGAGCGGTTCCTGCAGCAGGTGGCTGTAGATCCCGGTGCCGAAGCAGATCAGGAACGCGATGCCGAGCAGGCGCCCGAGCACCACCGCCGACCGGGCGTTGCGGTTGGGGGACGCCAGAGCTGCTCGTCCGTCGTGCAGCAGGCGCTGGAGGCCGGATAGCCTCGACGGACCATGAGCGACCGACTGCGTGCCTTCCGACCGTCCCTGGCCGACGGCACCGCCGCGCGGATCGGCACGGTGCTGGCCGTCGTGGGAGTGCTGGCCCTGTCGGGCGTCATCGCCGTCGGCGTCACGCATCTGGGGTTCCTCCGATCGGGCCATCGTTCTGCATTCGTTGCGTGGACGCTGATCGCTTGGACCGTCTTCGTCATCGCCGTGCTCGCGGTGCGTTTCGTGCCCGTCCGGTGGATGACCACCATGGTCATCGGCGGAGCGGTGGTGATCGGCATCGCCGCGCTGGTCGGCCCGCCCAACACGAGCACCGACTCCGCTCGGTACGCGTGGGACGGCATCGTCCAGCATGCCGGTGTCTCACCGTACGCGCACACCCCCCAGTCCGCGGCACTGTCCGGTCTCCGACCCGACTGGTTGTTCCCCGACAAGGTCGACGGCACGTGCGATCCGCTGAAGCCCCGGTTCCGCGGGCTCGGCGACGGCGCGGACGGGCACTGCACCGCGATCAACCGACCGGACGTCACGACGATCTACCCGCCGATGGCGCAGCTGTGGT
The DNA here is from genome assembly GCF_003234215.1 of Curtobacterium sp. MCSS17_006. Taxonomy (NCBI): domain Bacteria; kingdom Bacillati; phylum Actinomycetota; class Actinomycetes; order Micrococcales; family Microbacteriaceae; genus Curtobacterium; species Curtobacterium sp. MCSS17_006. Next base: position 126,036 of record NZ_QKSO01000011.1, read on the forward strand.
TCGCCGCGGTGCGGTTCTTCGTGCCGGCGACCGCGCAGTACCTGCCGTTCCAGGTCGCCGGGCTGCTCGTGTCGCTCGGTGTGACCGTCGGGCTCGTCCTGGTGCTCCGCCGGATCGGCCGTCCGACCTGGTGGGCGGCGCTCTGGGCCTGGTCGCCGCTCGTCGCGTCCGAGGCGGTCACCAACTCGCACGTCGACGTCGTCGGTGCCGCCCTCGCCACGGCCGGTGTCGTGCTCGTCGCGTTCGGCCGACCGATCTGGGGCGGCATCGCGCTCGGGGCCGCGACCGCGACGAAGCTCATCCCGGCGATCGTGTACCCGCCGTTGCTCGGCCGCGGTCGGGCGTGGTGGGCGATCCCCATCGGCATCGCCGTGTTCGGGCTGCTCTACGTGCCCTACGTGCTGACGACCGGGCTCGACGTGCTCGGGTACCTGCCCGGCTACCTGAACGAGGAGGGCTACGAGGACGGCTCCCGGTTCGCGCTGGTGTCGCTCGTGGTCAAGGGCGACGCGGCGACCCTGGTGGTGGGGCTCCTGGTGCTGCTGGCGGCGTTCGTCGCGTGGCGGCTGTCCGACCCGGCTCGCCCCTGGTCCGGCGAGGTCCTGATGATCGGCGTGACGTTCCTCGCCGTGACACCGCGCTACCCCTGGTACGCGCTGCTGCTCATCCCGTTCGTGGTGCTGTCCGGGCGGTGGGAGTGGTTGTCGATCGGCCTCGCCATCGCGCTGCGCGGGGTGTGGCCGTCGGCGGACGCCTACCGGTGGTGGTTGCTCGCGGCCGTGGCGGTCATCGTGGTCGTCACACTGCTGCGCACGGAGCGGTCGCAGTGGCGACGGTGGTGGGAGCGGCTGACGTTCCGGCGCGTGGAACACGTACGCTGACGACCATGGCACCCGCGATCCTGCTCGGCACGACCGGCTCCGTGGACCCGGCTCCCGCCGGGCTCGTCGACCGCTTCGGGCGTCGCGCCGTCGACCTGCGGGTGTCGCTGACCGAACGCTGCAACCTCCGCTGCACGTACTGCATGCCCGCGGCCGGGCTGCCGTTCGCCCCCGACGAGGCACTGATGACGGCGACCGAGATCGAGCGGCTGGTCCGGATCGGCTCGTCGCAATTCGGCGTCCGCAAGGTCCGGTTCACCGGCGGGGAGCCGATGCTCCGGCACGACCTGGTCGACGTGATCGCCCGGTGCGCCGCGCTGCCCGACGCCCCGGAGCTGTCGCTCACCACGAACGCGATCGGCCTCGCCCACCGCGCCCAGGGCCTGTACGACGCCGGGCTGCGGCGCGTGAACGTCTCGCTCGACACCGTCGACCCCGACGTCTTCACCACCGTGACCCGCAGGCCGTTCCTCGACAAGGTCATCGCCGGACTGTCGGCCGCGCACGACGCCGGACTCGACATCAAGGTGAACGCGGTGCTGCTGCGCGGGATCAACGACGAGGCCGCCCCGGAACTCCTCCGCTGGTGCCTGGAGCGAGGCTACGAGCTGCGGTTCATCGAGCAGATGCCCCTCGACCCCGACCACGCCTGGGACCGCACCGAGATGATCACCGCCGCCGAGACCCGCGCGCTGCTGGCGACGTCGTTCGTGCTCACGCCGGACGACGCCCCGCGCGACGGCGCCCCGGCCGAGCGGTACCGCGTGCACGACGCCGTCACCGGGGAGCCGCTCGGCACCGTCGGGATCATCGCGAGCATCACCGAGTCGTTCTGCGCCGACTGCACCCGCACCCGGCTGACCGCCGACGGGCACGTGCGCAGCTGCCTGTTCTCCGACGAGGAGACCGACGTGCTCGGGCCGATGCGCTCCGGGGCGGACGACGACCAGGTCGCCGAGCTCTGGCGGCTCGCGATGTGGGCGAAGCCGCGCGACCACGGTGACGACAGCGACGAGCTCGTGCACCCGACGCGCGGCATGAGCGCGATCGGCGGCTGAGGCATGACCACGATCCGGTTCTTCGCCGCTGCCCGCGCTGCCGTGGGTGTCGACTCGCTGACCACGTCGGGCCCCACCATCGAGGCCGCCCTCGGCGCGATCGATGCGGCCGACGTGGCGGACCCTGCGCGCTGGACCGCGTTGCAGGAGCGTTGCTCGTACCTGGTCGACGGCGTGACGACGCGTGACCGGGCGACCTCGCTCGACGGGGTCGAGGTCGTCGACGTCATGCCGCCCTTCGCCGGCGGCTGAGTTCGGGGGCTGAGTTCGGCGGCTGAGCGGTAGTACGCCCGTTCCTTCCCAGAACGCCCGCGATACCTGGCGTTTCCGGGCATACCGTGTCGGAACTTCCGACCAGGTACGCCCGATTCGACCAGGTACACCCGGAACGACCAGGTACGCCCGACTCGACCCCGCGCCCGCGCACCCCGTGCCCGTTCCTTCCCAGAACACCCGCGATACCTGGTGCATCCGGGCACACGTGGTGCGAACATCCGACCAGGTTCGCCCGATTCGACCAGGTACACCCGGAACGACCCGGCACGCCCGAATCGACCCCGCGCCCGCGCGCCCCACGCCCGTTCCTTCCCAGAACGCCCGCGATGCCTGGTGCTTTCGGGCATACCCGGTGCGAACTTCCGACCAGGTACGCCCAAATCGACCAGGCACGCCCCGAACGACCAGGCACGCCCCGAACGACCAGGTACGCCCGATTCGACCCCGCGCCCGCGCACCCCGCGCCCGTTCCTTCCCAGAACGCCCGCGATACCTGGTGCTTCCGGGCATACCTGGTGCGAACTTCCGACCAGGTACGCCCGATTCGACCAGGTACGCCCGGAACGACCTGGCGCAGCCAGCCCAGCCCGACCCCCGACCCGCCAGCGCCGAACCAGCCACCGACCCCGCACCCCGCCCTACGGCGAGACGGACAGCACGATGAACGCGGCGAAGATCACCAGGTGCACCCCACCCTGCAGCCGCGTGGCACGACCGGGCAGCACGGTGAGCACCGCCGCGACGATCGTCAGCGCGAGCAACACGATCTGCGACGGCCCGAGCCCGAGCAGCAGCGTCCCCGGCATGAACAGCGACGCGACCGCGATCGACGGGATCGTCAGACCGATCGACGCCATCGCGGACCCCATCGCCAGGTTCAGGCTCGTCTGGATCCGGTTCCGTGCGGCGGCCTTCGACGCCGCGATGCCCTCCGGCAGCAGGATCAGCAGCGCGATCACGACACCGACGAAGGACGGCGGGAACCCGACGGCGGCGACCCCGGCCTCGATCGCGGGCGACTCCACCTTGGCGAGCCCGACCACGGCGACGAGCGCGACCACGAGCAGCCCGAGCGACACCATCGTGGTGCGACCCGACGGGCGTGCGGCGTGGGCGTCCTCGGACTCGACCAGGACCCCGCCGGCACGGTTGACCGGCAGGAAGAAGTCACGGTGGGCCACGGTCTGCGTGACGACGAACAGCCCGTAGAGCACCAGTGACGCGATCGCGACGAACACCAGCTGCGTCCCCGTGAAGGACGCGTCGTCGGTGCCGGTGGTGAACGTCGGCAGCACCAGGGTCAGCACGGCGAGCGCGGCCACCGTCATGGTCGCGGCGCTCGCGCCCTCCTGGTTGAAGCGCACGGTGTTGTGCCGCAGGGTCCCGATCAGGATCGCGAGGCCGACCAGCCCGTTCATCGTGATCATCACCGCCGAGAACACCGTGTCGCGCGCCAGGGTCTCGGCCTGCGCACCGCCCGAGCTCGACAGCGAGATGATGAGGGCGACCTCGATGATCGTCACGGCGACGGCCAGCACGAGCGAGCCGAAGGGTTCCCCCACGCGGTGCGCGACGACCTCGGCGTGGTGGACGGCTGCGAGCACCGTGACCGCGAGCACGACGGCGACGACGACCACCACGGCGGTGCCGAGCCCGTAGCGGCCGTACGAGAACGCGAGCACGACGGCCGCCAGGATCGGCGTGGCCACGGGCCACACCTTGGGGAACCAGGAGGTCATCCGACCATTGTCTCAACCACGGGGCGCGTAGACCGCCACCTCGGCTGCGGGGACGTCGATGCGCACCGCGTCGCCGGGGGCGATCCCGAGCGCGGTCAGCCGCGCGAGCGTCAGGTCCGCCACCAGGTCACCGGCCCGCACCCGCACCAGTCCGTCGCGCGGTTCGAGCGACGAGACGGTGCGCGCGGCTCCCGCACCGTCCCGCGTCAGCAGGGCGGCCGTCGGGTGGAAGGCGGCCAGGGCGGGCCGGCCGGGAGGCACGGCATGCGTCCCCGACGCCAGCTCACCCCCGCCGTCGATCGCGATCCCACCCCCGGTGGCGGTCCCACGCACCAGCGCGAGCCCGGAGAACGTCGCGGCGAACGCACTCGTCGGACGACCGAGCACGGCCGCGGGGACGCCCTGCTCGACCACCCGTCCGCCCTCGAGCACGACGACGCGGTCGGCCAGCGCGACGACCTCGACCGGGTCGTGCGTGACGAGCACGGCGGGACGACCGGCGACGGCGGTCCGGAGCGCCGCGCGGACCTCGTCCTGCGCACCGACGTCGAGCGCCGAGGTCGGTTCGTCGAGCAGCAGCACCGCCGGGTCGGTGGCGAGCGCGCGGGCGATCGCGACGCGCTGCGCCTGTCCGCCCGAGAGCGTGCGTGGGTCGCGCGTGGCCAGGTCGGCGACCCCGACGGCGTCGAGCGCGTCACGGGCACGTTCCCGGGACGCGGCGCGACCGGCTCCGGCCGCACGGGGCCCGAAGGCGACGTTCCCGACAACGTCGAGGAACGGGAACAGGTCGGACCGCTGCGCGACGAGTCCGGTCCGACGACGGTGCGCGGGAAGGGTGCGCCTCGGGCTCGAGACCTGCACCCCGTCGAGTTCGATCCGGCCGGCATCGATCGGCAGCAGCCCGGCCAGGGCCTCGAGCACCGTCGACTTGCCTGCACCGTTCGGCCCGATGACGGCCAGGCACTCCCCCGCGCGGACCTCGATCACGACGTCGACGTCCCGCGTCCCGACGACGACGTGCGCCCGGACGCCCACCGCACCCTCGGCCGTCACGCCAGGGCTCCGCGGGTGCGGAACGACGAGGCGCCGATGACGACGACGGCCACCACGACGAGCACGACCGCCAGGGCCACCGCGGTGTCCGGGTCGACCTCGCGCTGCAGGTAGACCTCGAGCGGCAGGGTCCGCGTGACCCCCTGCAGGCTGCCGGCGAAGGTCAGGGTGGCCCCGAACTCGCCGAGCGCCCGGGCGAAGCAGAGCACGAGCCCCGAGACGATCCCCGGCAGGACCCGCGGCGTCGTGACGGTCAGGAACGTCCGGGTCGGCCCGGCACCCAGGGTCGCGGCGACCCGTTCGTAGCGGTCGCCCTCGACGCGGAGCGCACCCTCGACCGAGGACACCAGGAACGGCATCGCGACGAAGGTCTGCGCGATGACGACCGCCGTCGTGGTGAAGGCGATGTGCAGGCCGTGGTCGTCGAGGAACGCCCCGACCACCCCGAGCCGACCGAAGGCCGCGAGCAGCGCGAGACCGCCGACCACCGGCGGCAGCACGAGCGGCAGGAGCACGACGGCACGAGCGACGCCGACCCAGCGCGACCGCGACCGCGCGAACAGCACGGCGAGCGGGTACCCGAGGACGAACGCGACGCCCGTGGCCGCGAGCGCCGTGCCGAGGCTGAGGCCGAGTGCGGTCAGTGACGCGGTGGAGGTCACGAGCCCGACGAACGACGACCAGTCCACCCGGCCGAGCATCGCGAGCACCGGCACGACGACGAACAGCCCGCCGAGCACCGCGGGCAGCGGGAGCCACCACGCGACCGGCGGCCGTCCGTCAGCGCGCGGAGCCACGGGTCAGGGCTTCCCGAAGCCCGCGTCGGCGAGCACGCGCTGTCCGGCGGCGGAGCGGACGTACTCCGAGAACGCCTGCGCGAGCGCCGGGTCCTCGGATTCCCGGAGCACGCCGATCGGGTAGGTGTTGACGGCCTTGCCCGACTCGTCGAACGGGACGCCGTCGACCTTGCCGCCGGCCCCACGGACGTCCGTCACGTAGACGAGTCCGGCATCGGCCTGCCCGGACTCGACCTTGCCGAGCACGTCGGTCACGGACTGCTCCTCACTGACCGGCTCGAGATCGACGCCCGATGCGGACTCGACCTTCGCCGTCGCGGCGCCGCACGGCACCGGGGCGGCGCACGTGACGAGCTGGACGCCCGGAGCCGTCAGGTCGTCGAGGTCCGTGATGCCCTTCGGGTTGCCCGGTGCGACGGCGATCTCGAGGACGTTCGTCGCGAAGTCCCGCGGCGACCCGCTCGCCAGGTCGGTCGACGACAGCTTCGCCATGTTCGCTTCGTCGGCGGACGCGAACACGTCGGCGGGGGCGCCGTTCTGGATCTGGGTGACGAGGTCGCTCGAGCCGGCGAACGAGAACCGGATCGAGGCACCGGGGTTCGCGGTCTCGAACTGCTTGCCCAGGGTCGTGAAGGTCTGCTGCAGGGACGCCGCCGCGAACACGGTGATCGAACCGGTCGGCCCCTCGGTGTCGGAACCCGCCGGGGCTGATGCCACCGAGCCCGTGTCCGGAGCCGTGCACGCAGCGAGCCCGAGCGCGACGGTGACGGCGAGGGCCAGCGCCGCGAACGGCCGGAGGCGGCTCATCGTTCGTCCTCGTGCCGGGCAGGGGCCTCGAGGGCGACCATCGTGGCCTTCACGGACGCCACCGCGACGGACCCGACCTCGAGCCCGAGGTCGCGGACGGCCTCAGCACTCATCAGGGACACCACGCGGTGCGGGCCGCACTGCAGCTCGACCTGCGCCATCACGGTGTCGACGACCAGGTCGGTGACGATCCCGACGAAGCGGTTGCGCGCCGAGCTCTTCACCGCGGACGCCGGGTCGGTCAGCTCGGAGCTGCGTTCCCGCGCGTACGCGGCGACCTCGCGACCGTCGACCACGGCTCGCCCCGCGTCGTCCGTGGCACGGGTGAAGGTGCCGCCGTCGACGAGCCGACGAACGGTGTCGTCACTGATCCCGAGGAAGGCCGCAGCATCCCGTACCCGCAGTTGCGTCATGATCCACCGATCCTATCCGCGGATGCGGCGGCAGGGGCGGTGGAGGTGACCGGGCTGGGTCAGGACCGGTGCTCGATCGCCACGGGCAGCCCCTCGCGACGCCAGGCCTCGAAGCCGCCGTCGAGGACCGTCACGCGCCTCCCGGCCGGTTGCCGCGCCGCCCACGCGTCCGCACGGGGTCCGCGTGCGCAGTAGACGACGACCTCGTCCGCACCGGTGTCGTCGGTGACGGCACCGGCGACCACGCCGGCCGCGCGTTCCTCGTCGGTCCGGACGTCGACGACGACCAGCGGGTCCGACGGGTCCGCCACCCTGGCGGCCAGGGCGGACGGCGCGATGCGCGGCGTCGCGGATGCACCAGGGGCAGGCGCCGGTCGACGCGAGGCGGGCCCGCGGCGGACGGGGCTCTCGGTCCAGCGCCACCGGCGGGCGTCGACGGTCAGGACGCGTCCGAGCAGCGGGTCGCCGCTGCCGGTGACCAACGCGAAGACCTGTCCCGCCATCACCGCACCGACCGCACCGCACAGTGCGGGGACCACGCCGTCGAGGGCGCACGAGCCCTCGTCGGGCAGGGCCTCGGGGTGCAGGTCGTGGAAGTCGACGCCGTCCGGCCCGGCGTCGCGGAAGACGCTGACCTGCCCGTCGTGGCCGAGCACGGTGCCCCACACGAACGGCACGCCCGCTGCGGCGCAGGCGTCCGAGACGGCCCGGGTGACCACGACCGAGTCGGCGGCGTCGACCACGACGTCGTGTCCGGCGACCAGGTCCGGCGTGAACGATCCGACCACGGCGACCGCGTCGAGTTCCGGGTCGACAGCGACGGCCCGGGCGACCGCGACCTGCGCCTTCGGCGAGCCGACGTCCGCGGCCGTGAAGAGCGTCTGCCTGGCGAGGTTCGAGGCGTCGACCACGTCGGGGTCGACCACCGTGAGCCGACCGATGCCGGCGAGGTACGCGACCACCGGCGCACCGAGCCCGCCGGCCCCGACGACGAGGATGCGCGATGTGGCCAGGCGTCGCAGCCCGGTGACCCCGACGTCGGCGAGCGCGGCGGTCCGCGATCCGAGCTGCGTCCGCCCCGGGGAGAGCGCGGTGGCGGGGGCGACGAGGGGTTCCATCCCGTCATTCTGGCCCGTCGCACCGAACTCCTGCATGTGAGAGTTCAGCGCCCGGACGCGGCGGATCCCCAGAGCAGATCGGTACGGTCGCGGGCGTGAGTTCCCCGCGCACCGGTACCGTCCCGGTCCGACGCACGACGTCGGACGCGTCGGTGCGCGCGCGCTCGCTGGGGCTCGTCGTGGCGGCCGTCCGAGCCCTGGCACGGACCCCCGAGATCACCGTCGGCGCGCTCGGCGTCGTCGTCGCAGCAGCCTTCAGCTGGGTGCCGTCGGTCTGGTACGACGAGGCCGCGACCATCGCGAGCGCACAGCGCAGCTGGCCGGCGCTCTGGGCCGAACTGCAGAACGTCGACGCCGTCCACGGCCTGTACTACGCCGTGATGCACGTCTGGTTCACGCTCGTCGGGTACTCGCCGTTCACGCTGCGGTTCCCGAGCGCGCTGGCCATCGGGGTCTCCGCCGGCCTCGTCGTCGCGCTCGGCCGTCGTCTCGGCGGGGTGCGGCTCGGCGTCGTCTCCGGGATCGTGTTCCTGGTCCTGCCGCGCGTCGCCTGGGCCGGCACCGAGGGGCGCCCGTACGCCACCGTCACGACCTTCGCCGTCGCGCTGACCCTCGTGGGGATCACCGCGGTCCGGCGCACCCGGACCCGGCACCACGCGACCCGGTGGTGGGTCGTCTACGGCCTGCTCGCCGTGGTGGCCGTCCTGTTCAACGTCTACCTGGCCCTGGCCGTCGTCGCGCACGGGGTCGTGCTCCTCTGGACCGCCGTCGCCGACCGTGCCGCACGGCGCGACGCCGTGCTCTCGCAGCGCAGCGGTCCGGTGGCCGCGCCGATGGTCGACCGCGCCGCGTTCGTGCGCTGGGGCGTCGCCGCCGTCGGGGCCGCGCTCGTGGTGTCGCCGTTCATCGTCCTCGCCGCAGGACAGGCCAAGCAGGTCGGCTGGATCACCGGCGTCGGGTGGGCCACCGTGCGCCAGGTCGTCGCGACCGCGTGGTTCGGTGCCGTCTGGCCGTACGCGGTGCTCGGGTGGGCGCTGATGATCGTCGGCGTCGTGCTCGCCGTCCGGGCCACCCGACGCCCCTCCCCCGCCGCCCGTGACCTGCTGCGGATGCAGGCCGTGCGCGTCGCCGTCCCCCTGACGATCCTGCCCACCGCACTGCTCGTCGGCGCGACCGCGGCCGGGGAGCACCTGTACTCCCCGAAGTACGCCAGCCTGAGCCTGCCGTTCGTCGCGCTGCTCATCGGTCTCGCGATCACGGCGATCCGACCCCGGCGGTGGCTGGCGCTCGCGGTCGTCGGGATGCTGCTCGTGTCGGCACCGACGAGCACGATCGTCCGGCTGCCCCACGCGAAGCAGGACTCGCACTGGGCCAACGCGGCGGCGATCATCGAGCGCGAGCGGGACCGGCGCACCGACCAGAACGAGGGCGTCGTCTTCGGCAGCGTCTGGGAGCACCCGGGCACCACCGCGCAGGTCATCGCCGACTCCTACCCCGAGGCCTTCACCGGGATGCGCGACCTCGCCGTTGCCGAGACCGGCGCCGAACGCGGGCAGCTCTGGAACGTCAACGGGGACATCGCGACGACGGTGCCCCAGCGGATCTCCGGCATCGACACCGTGTGGTTCGTCGGCGGCAAGTCACGGAACATCCGCCCGCAGGTCACCGACACGCTCGTGGCCGAGGGGTTCCACGTCGTGCGCTACTGGCACACCGGCACGGTCATCCTCTGGAAGTACAGCCGCTGACGGTGGCGGTCCAACCGCCGACGGCTGTGCCGGGGCGTCGGGTCAGTGCACCACGCGTGCGCCGTGCACCGGGCCGGTGGCGCGGAGTGCGACGAGGCCGGCGGCGCTGAGCTCGACCTGCAGTTCGAGCGCGGCGTCACGGTCACCGACCAGGAACGCCACGGTCGGTCCGCTACCGGACACCAGGCCGGCCAGGGCACCGGACTTCTCGCCGAGCTCCAGCGTCGCCGCGAGCCGGGGCTGCAGGCGCATGGCCGGTGCCTGCAGGTCGTTGTGCACGCAGTCGGCGAGCAGGTCGGGGTCACCCGCGCGCAGGGCCTGCAGCACGTTGGCCTCGACCACGGGGTGCGACGGCGCCGGGGAGATGTCGGCGCGGTACCGCTCCCGGTGCTCGTCGAGCGCACGGTAGACGGCCGGGGTGCTCAGCCCGTCGTCGCTCAGGGCGAGGACCCAGTGGAACTCGCCCTTGGCCAGCGCCGGGCTCAGCTCGTCACCGCGACCGGTGCCCACGGCGGTGCCGCCGGCGAAGGCGAACGGCACGTCGGCGCCGAGCTGTGCGGCGAGCCGGAGCAGCTCTTCGCGACCGAGCGCGGTGCCCCAGAGCGTGTCGACGGCGAGCAGGGTCGCCGCGGCGTCCGCGGAGCCACCGCCCATGCCGCCGGCGACGGGCACCTGCTTGTCGATGGTCAGCCGCACGCCACCGCGGTGTCCGGCCGCGTCGGCCACGAGCCGGGCCGCACGGATGGCCAGGTTCGACTCGTCGACCGGCACGGTGCTCGTGTCGATCGGCCCCGTGAAGGTGACCGAGAAGTCGTCGGCGGCCTCGGCGGTGACGTCCTCGTACAGGGACACCGCCTGGTACGCCGTGGCGACGTCGTGGTAGCCGTCGCCCTGCAGCGCCCCGACGGACAGGAACACGTTGATCTTGCCGGGGGCGCGCGTCCGCACGCGGGTCGGTGCGGCCAACGTGGTCATGCGCCCAACCTATCCCGCTGCGGCTGCCGTGAACCCCCGCGCCAGGTCCGCGGTGATGTCGTCGATGTGCTCGAGGCCGATCGACAGGCGGATGAGACCGTCCCCCACCCCGGCGGCAGCCCGCTCGGCCGAGGTCATCTGCACGTGGGTGGTCGATGCCGGGTGCACGACGAGCGAGCGGACGTCACCGAGGTTCGAGACGTGGTCGAACAGCTCGAGCGCCGCCACGAACCGTCGGCCCGCGGCGACCCCACCGGCCAGGTCGAACGACAGCACGGCCGACGGCCCCTTCGGGACGTAGCGCTGCTGCAGGTGGTGCCACGGCGAGGCCGGCAGGCCCGCGTAGTGCACGTGCTCGACCTGGTCGTGTGCGTCGAGCCAGCTCGCCACGGTGGCGGCGTTCGACACGTGCCGGTCCATGCGGAGCGACAGCGTCTGGATGCCCTGCAGCACCAGGAACGCGTTGAACGGTGCGATCGCGGGCCCGAGGTCGGCGGACAGCTTCGAGCGGGTGCGCTGGATGAACGCCCGCCGCCCGAACTTCTCGGCGAAGTTCGTGTTCGCGAACCCGGACTGCTCGGTCGAGGCCAGCTGCGGGTAGGCGTCGGCGTGCGCGGCCCAGTCGAAGTTCCCGCTGTCGACGATGAGCCCGGCGATGGCGCTGCCGTGTCCGGCCAGGTACTTCGTCGCCGAGTGCACGACGATGTCGGCGCCGTGCTCGATCGGGCGCACCAGGTACGGCGTCGCGATGGTGTTGTCGACGATGAGCGGCACACCGGCCTCGTGCGCGACGCCGGCCACCCCGGCGAAGTCCAGGACGTCGCCGCGGGGGTTCGGGATGGACTCGCCGAAGAACGCCTTCGTCTCCGGGCGCACCGCCGCCGCCCACTCGGACAGGTCGGTCGGGTCCTGCACGAACGTGAAGGTGATGCCGAGGTCCCGCAGGGTCGACGCGAACAGCGTGTAGGTCGCGCCGTACAGCGAGGCGCTCGACACCACGTGGTCACCGGCGCGTGCGACACCGAGCACGGCCAGCGACGTCGCCGCCTGCCCGGACGCCAGCGCCAGCGCACCGATCCCGCCCTCGAGGTCGGCGATCCGGCGCTCGAGGGCTGCCGCCGACGGGTTGTTCACCCGCGTGTAGGTGTGGCCGGGAGCGTCGAGCATGAAGCGCGCGGCCGCGTCCTCGCCCGACGGGTAGACGTACGCGGCGCTCTGCGCGATCGGCGGCACGTTCGCGCCCCAGCCCGGGTCGGCCTTGAAGCCGGCGCGGATCTGGCGGGTCTCGAACGCCCAACCGTCCTCGGCGTTGGTCGGCGCGGCACCCATCAGGACTGCGCCCCGACCGACTGCCGGACGAGCGGGATGACCTGCTCGCCGAACCGGTCCATCTCCTCGAGCTGCGGCGAGAACTGCAGCAGGAGCGTGTCGACCCCGGCGTCCTCGAACTCCCGGATGCGGTCGGCCACCTGCGACGGCGTGCCCACGAACCCGGGGCGCAGGCCGCGGTTCGACACCGAGTAGTCCTCGAGCGAGGGCACGTGCTCGAGCTGCGACTTCGAGATGAAGTCCTGGTACGACTCGTACGCCTTGCCGTGCTGCACGTCGGTGATCCGGGCGAGCTCGGCCTGCGCCTCCTCCTCGGTCTCGCGCACGATGACGTACGCGGCCATGCCGAACGCCTCGAACGGCGGCAGGCCGGCGTCGACGCGGCGCTGCTTCATCTCGTCGATCTTCGCGCGGAGCTCCTCGACCGTGCCGCCGTGCGTGACGTAGGCGTCGGCGTACCCGGTGATCGCGGCCTTGCCGGCCTCGCTCTCCCCACCGGCGTAGATGCGCGGCGTCACGCGGGGCTTCGGCTCGAGGTGCGCGTTCTCGATGTCGTAGTACTCGCCCGAGAACGAGTACGGTGTCTCGCGCCACAGGCCCTTCATGACCTCGACGAACTCCGCGGTGCGCTTGTACCGGTCGTCGTGCTCCGAGAAGATCCCGCCGTACTGCTTCGCCTCTTCCGCCCACCAGGCGCTCACGACGTTGAAGGTGAACCGGCCGCACGAGATGTCGTCGATCGTCGCCGCCTGCTTCGCGGTCACCGCGGGCAGGTGGTACCCGGGACGCATCGCCGCCATGATCTCCAGGCGCTCGGTCGTGGCCGCGATGGCCGCCGCGAGCGACCACGCCTCGAGCGAGGGCGCCGCCGTGCCCTTGATGTCGTTGAGGTTGAGCTCCGGCACGAGCGTCAGGTCGAAGCCGATCCGCTCGGCGCGCTGCGCCAGGCGCTTCACATAGTCGAAGGTGACCGGCATGTTCTCGTTGTCGACGTTGCGCAGCCAGCCGCCGAAGAGCGGGGTCCAGTATCCGAATCGCACGTTGGTTCCTTGGGGGTGTGGGAAAGGCGGACGGGCGGGAGCCGCTGGTTGACGACGCGAAGCGTTGTGCGGATCGCGCTGCCGGAGCCAGCGGAGGCAGTCGTGGCGGGCCCGCCACGGGCCTCCAGTCCGGTGGTTCTTGCGTTCTCAGGCCGTGAGCTGCGCCGCGTACTCCGCTGCCAGCAGGCCACCGAGGTACTTCGCGATGGAGCGCGGGCCGGAGGCCGGCGCGGACTCCTCGACCGCGGGGTTGTAGTTCGTGTTCGTGTTGATGTCGTAGACGACGGTGCGGCCGTCCGTCGTCTCCATGAACTCGACGCCCGCGATGGTGATGCGCTGGTCGGCGAGGAACGTGCGGAGCTGCTGGACCAGCGGGTGCTCGACGGTGATCTCGGTCCGGACGGCGAACGCCGGGGGCGCGCCGACGGTCTCGGTTCCGGGGACGTCGCAGACGGCACCCGCGATGACCTGCGGTACCTCGCACGCGTCGGCGGGGCAGAGCTCGAAGCTGCCGGCGCTGGTGTCGACGCGGACCGCGTAGACGAACTCGCCGCCGACGAACTCGACGCGGGTGATGAAGGGCTCGCGCGCCGTCAGGTACTCCTGCAGCAGCGTGATGCCGTCGACCGGGGCCTCGAACTCGGGGCTGTCGACGTAGGCGTCGAACTCGGCGAGCGAGTCGAACCGGCGCACGCCCAGGCCCTTGCCGCCCTGGTTGTGCTTCGTGATGAAGGGGACGTCCTGCCCGTCGGTGAAGGTGCGGGCGGCGTCCTTGAGCGTCGTCGTGCCGAACACGGCGGTCGTGCGCGGCACGTCGAACCCGGCCTGCTGCAGGAGCCCGTGCTGGGCGACCTTGGACACCTCGAGCTCGAGCACGTGGCTGCCGCCGACGACCTGGCGGCCGGCACGCTCGAGCCATCCGAGGACCGCCCGGGTGTACTCCTTGCTGTGCTCGTGGCCGCGGGTGTGGGAGCTCGCGGACATGCGGCTCCAGTAGACGCCGGGTGCCGGCTCGGCCGCGAGGTCGATCTGCCCCTCGGTCAGCAGGATCTCCTCGACCGGGACGCCCTCGGCCTCGAAGGCAGCGGCGAGCGGGGGGAACCACTCGGGGTTCTCGTGGATGACGTACACGCGCGGAGTGCTCACGCCCCCACCCTAGGCACGGTATACCGCACGTGCCCAAGTGTGTGACGTGGCGTTGCTTCTCGGGGGCGTGAGCACTCCGCGCG
>NZ_QKSO01000012.1:0-133603 GCF_003234215.1 Curtobacterium sp. MCSS17_006
TCTGTCGCAACGATCTCGGTCAGTTCGACGCCGAGGTCCTTCGCGAGCTTCCGGATCGGCGGCGTTGTCAGCACGTTGGTCGCGGTCGACGCTTCCGTCCAGGGCACGGACGAGTCCTCCGGTGCCGTCCTCGTCGGCTACGGATCGGCGACCTCGTCGCCCTCCCGTCGCAAGCCGGGCGCCCGCCGGGCCGCAGCGCTCGCGGCCGAGGCGAGCCGCGCCTCCAGTGTGGACACCGCCGCGGCGGCCGAAGCCTCCGTCGACCCGGGCGAGGAGAGCACCGCCGAGGCGATCAGCGCGCTCGGCACGGGCTCCGCGCACAAGCAGAGCACCGCGACCAACGTGCTGGCAAAGCCGCCGATCCGGAAGCTCGCGAAGGACCTCGGCGTCGAACTGACCGAGATCGTCGCGACCGGTCTGGCCGGCGAGGTCACCCGCGACGACGTCATCCGGCACGCGAAGCAGGCCAGCGTCTTCCGGAACATCGAGACGCCCGAGTGGGGCGAGGTCCGCAGCGAGACGATCCCGGTCAAGGGCGTCCGCAAGGCCATCGCGACCGCGATGACCACGTCCGCGTTCACGGCACCGCACGTGTCGCTGTTCGTCGACGTCGACGCGACCCACACGATGGAGTTCGTCAAGCGGCTCAAGGCCTCGCCGACGTTCGCGGGCGTCAAGGTCTCGCCGCTGCTCATCGTCGCGAAGGCCGTCATCTGGGCCGTCCGTCGGAACCGCTCGGTGAACTCGACCTGGACCGACCGCGAGATCATCGTCCACCACTTCGTGAACCTCGGCATCGCCGCGGCGACCCCGCGCGGGCTCATCGTGCCGAACATCAAGGACGCGCAGGACATGTCGCTGCTCGAGCTGGCACAGGCGCTCGAGGAGCTCACCCTGACCGCCCGCGACGGCAAGACCACGCCGAAGCAGATGGCGAACGGCACCGTGTCGATCACGAACATCGGTGTGTTCGGCATGGACACGGGGACCCCGATCCTCAACCCGGGAGAGGTCGCGATCGTCGCCATGGGCACGATCAAGCCGAAGCCGTGGGTCGTCGACGGCGAGGTCCGCTCGCGCATGGTGACCACCATCGGTGCGTCGTTCGACCACCGTGTCGTCGACGGTGACGTGGCGTCCCGCTTCGTGCACGACGTCGCCTCGGTGCTCGAGGAGCCCGCGCTCCTGCTCGACTAGCGTCGGTCGTTCCGCTTCGTGAGCAGAAGTGGTCGGGTTGCTTCGAGCCACTCGACCATTCCTGCTCACCATCTGCGGGCTTCCGCAAACGTCGCGTGGTGTTCACACGGATGTCGGGGGTCGGCGGCATGATCGGTGCATGGTCCACCAGCTCCTGACCCCCTCGCAGGAGATCCGAACGGATCGCCTCCTGCTCACCCCGCTGACCCCGGCTGACATCGACGACGTGCACGCGCTCTTCTCGGACGCCCGCACGTGGCAGCACCTGCCCACGGGTCGGCACGTGGCGCGGAGTTCGAGCGTGGACATGGTGCAGCGCAAGATCGGCGGTCGTGCACGCCACGGCCTCGGGTCCTGGGCGGTCCGCAGCGCCTCCGACCACGCCTTCGTCGGTGTGGGCGGGGTCGACATGACCGCCGGTGGGGTCTGGAACCTCGGCTACCGCCTGGCGCCCGCGGCATGGGGGCAGGGCTTCGCGTCCGAGATCGCCCTCGCTGCCGTGCGGGCCGCCGCCGACACCGCTCCGGACGTCCCGGTGACCGGCCGGGTCCTCACGAACAACCCTGCTTCTGCAGCCGTGCTGCGTCGTGCGGGGCTGTCGCTGGTGTGGCAGGGGGCTCCCGCCGCGCAGAACCGTGCTGCCGCCGGCGTCGAGGGGCAGGTCTGGACCGATCGGCTGCTCTCCGACGAACAGTTCGCCTGGCTCGTCGCCAACGCCTGACCCGTCAGCGAGCGGGTCCGCCGAGCGTGATGCTCCGTGCGGCGCGCGCTTCGACCGATGACGAGTGCGTCGCGATCAGGACGGCCGCTCCGTCGACCGCCAGCTCGTCCAGCAGGTCGAGCACCATCGCGGCGTTGCCGTCGTCGAGGGCACTCGTCGGCTCGTCGGCGAGGATGACCGACGGACGCTTCACCAGGAGCCGCGCCATCGCGACGCGTTGCTGCTCGCCGCCGCTGAGTTCGTGGACGCGGTCCGTTCCGCGTCCGGCCAGACCGACACGGTCCAGGGCCTCACCCGTCCGGATGCCTCGGTGTCTGCGCCGTCCGTCCGGCAGGCGAACCACGTCGACGTTCGACTGGACCGTCATGTCGGGTACCAACCCGAAGTCCTGGAACAGGTACCCGAGGTGGCGCCGCCGGATCAGTCGTGCCCGCCGCTCGTTCGAGCCCGCCGACTCACCGTTGATCCGGATCGTGCCGCCGTCGAGCGCATCGACGTGCCCGACACAGTCGAGGAGCGTCGACTTCCCGCAGCCGCTCGGCCCGACCAAGCCGACGATCTCCCCGCCTGCCACCTCGAACGTCAGGTCGTGCCACAGTGCACGGCCTCCGCGACGCTTCGATGCGTTCCGTACCTCGATCATCGTGATCCGTTCCCTCGTTTGCGTGCAGTGCTCCGTGCCGTGACGGCCAGGACGACGAGGTTGGTGGCGCTCACCGCCGCGAGCGTCACGAGTGCGAGCGCCCCGGCGACTCCGGCCGACTGCGCGACCGGGTCGAGCGCCGATCTGAGCCCGCTTCCGTCCGGGCGTTGCGACCACCAGGTGTTGACGACGGCGATGACGGCGATCGAGACCAGACCTGCTTCGATCGTCAGCAGGCCAGCATCGGTGCGGACGGGCGAGACGCCACTGGTGAACTTCGCGAACAGCGCACGGCCGTGACGGCGTCGGTGCGCGATCGTGGCGACCATCCCGAGCATGACGCTGACGGCGAGGGTGCTGACCAGGGTGCCCGTCCCGATCGCCACTGCCGTCGCTGCGTGCCGTGCCTGTTCCGCCGCAGACTGACCCACCGCGACGACCGCGCTGAACTCGGCGCGGAGGCCCGACGCGCCGATCGACCGCTCGGCGGCAGCACGGGACGTGAAGACGACGTCTCCGGTCGACAACCACGATCCGAGTTCATCGGCCGAGAAGACGTCGACCGGCGTGGGGACGACCACGATCACGGCATCGTCGAGCCACGCGCGCGACGACGCGTCGTCCGGGTACGAGTAGACCTGCTGGCGGGCCAGCGTGCCGCCGGTGACGTGCTCGAGGAGGGCGTTGGGTGCATCCCGCAACTGCCAGTCGGTCAGACCCGCGACGAGCCGCTCGCGGGAGAGGTCACTGTCGGCAGGCATCCACACGGCGATCTCCGCGCCGTCGGTGGTGATGCGGGCCCCGTCCTCGGAACGGACGTCCTGCAGGGCGAGGTAGCCCTGGTCGACGACGAGCGCAGGAACCATCGACTTCCCTCGGCCACTCGACACCTCGACCGCAGCGGCGAGGAACGCATCACGCCGCTCGAGTGCCCCGCCGGCGAAGTCACCGATGCGGTCCCAGTAGGCCTGCTCCTCGACCGGGCGGGGATCAGGGGTGACCCAGAGCTGGACGGTTTCGCCGGCCGCCCGAAGATCCCGTTCTGCCGTTCCCTGTCGCGCGGTGGTCACCGCCCCGGTCAGTTCGAAGACGGCCGCGACGAGCAACAGGAGCGTGGGCACCCGTGCGATCTGTGCGACGAGCAGGAGCGCGCCCGCTGGTCGAGCGCCCCGCAGTGCGCCGGCCAACGGCTGTCGACACGCGACCACCGTGCCGATCGTGTGCGCGACGACGACCGGTACGAGCAGCCCCACGCAGAACACCGAGATCGCGGAGGCGAGGGTCGCCGCCGAAGCGAGCCCGTTGTAGAACCAGAGCCCGGTGGCCGCGACGGGTACCCCGATGACGGTGACGAGCATGGCGGTCCGGAGCTCAGCCAGCTCCTGGACAACGATGGCGGCTGTGGTGTCTCCGTGCAGTCGGCGGACTGCGCTGCGGCGCGGGGCCCCGACGGTCGTCATCAGGCAGAGCGCCACGCATCCCGAGACGAGTGCTCCGACCAGGGCCAAGGTCTGATCCAAGCCGTCGGTGACTCCGATTCGGTGCAGGAGCGGCACGCGCTCCACGCTGACCTCGTACCCGGCGTCTGTCAGTGCGCTCACGACGGCTCGCCGAGCGTCGTCGTCCCCGAAGACCGAGTACGAGCCGGTCGGGTCGAACTGGTCGAGTTCCGACATCGGACGGACGGTGGTGACCATCGACCTCGTGAAGTCCTCGTACCCGTCGAGGAGCCAGCCGGCTCCGCGGCTCGAGGGAGCGTCGGTGACGAGCGCCACGCGCCGCGTCGTCGGAGCTTCGCGGTCCGCCACCACCCGGGCGATCGTCGCGTGCTCGGCCTCGGCGACCTGCTCGAGTGCGGTCGCGACCCGCTGGTTCGATCCGGTCTCAGCACCGGCGGCAGCGGTCACCACGGACGAGGCGCCCACGATGCCGGCTTCACTGACCTGCACCAGGCCGATGAAGCCCAGGACGGAAGCCAGGAGGGGCGGGACGAGGTAGGCGAGCGTCACCGATCGGATGTTCATGGTCCCCCTTGCGGCGAGCGTGAGCCCGAGCGGACGGTCTCTCGGACCGCCCGCTCCCGGTCTCAGCAGTTGTGGTAGTACGCCTTGTTGCCGCTGCGCGCCTTCGGTGTCATCGCCATCGCGTACCGGCCGCCTGGCACGTTCGTGACGCGCTTCGACTTCTTGCCGACCGCGGTCGCGCCGTGGCACCGCTTCTCGCGGAAGTAGTTCGACCAGGTGTCGTCCTTGCCGACGCCCCATTGCCAGAAGCTCCCGCCCCCGCCGTCGTTGTCGGTACCGATGCCGCTGGTCTCACCGCTCGCACTTGCGCCGGAAGCAGCGACGGCCACTCCGCCGGCTTCCGACCCTGATCCCATGACCTCGAACTGCGCAGCTGAAGCCGCCGTCGCAGTGCCCGTGATCAGGCCGACGGTGAGACCGAGGCCGACGAGCATCTTCGTTCTGGACTTGTGCATGACTGTTTCCTCCCATGTGCCCCCCCCCCGATGAGGCTCGACCGATCGTGGCAGCGGTGCAGCACTGATGTCAAGAATCTGAAATGCATGTTCCACCGCGGCAGGGATCGCCGACGTTGGTCTTCCCGGCCTGACTCGCTACTGTGATGGGAACTGGTCATGTCCGCGCATGACCACCGCCCAGGACCAGCAACGGAGCACGAGGGACGCATGACGAGTCGCATCACCGAGGGTGCCGAACCGAAGCACCAACAGCTGCGGCGCATCCTGCTCGACCTCGTCACCACGCGACTGGCTCCCGGTGCCGCGATCCCGTCCGAACGCCAGCTCATCGCCGAGTACGGCGTCTCGCGGATCACCGTGCGTGAAGCCCTCGGGCAGCTGGTCAACGAGGGCTACCTGGAGCGCGTCCGCGGCAAGGGCACCTTCGTGGCGCACCGGCCCGTGCAGTCGACGCTGCACCTCGCCTCGTTCACCGAGGAGATGCGGGCCATGGGGCACGAGCCGACCACCGTGGTGCTCGTGCGCGAAGAGCGGGTACCGCCGGCCGACACCGCCGCGGCCCTGCGGATCGACCCGGACGTGCCGGCCTTCCACGTGAAGCGCCTGCGGATGGCCGATGGTGCCCCGGTGTCGATCGACGACGCCTGGCTCGTGGCCGACGCGTTCCCGGGTCTGCTCGAGCACGACCTGTCGGGGTCGGTGTACTCGATCATCGCCACGGAGTACGGCACCCCGATCGACCGCGCGCAGCAGACCGTCGCGGCGAACCCGGCGGCCGACGACGTCGCGACCCTGCTCGGGACGAAGACCGGAGCACCGGTCCTCGAGTTCGACCGGGTGTCGTACGCGGGGGAACGACCCGTGGAGCACACCCGCAGCTGGTACCGATCGGACCGCTACCGGGTGCAGATGGAGGTCACCGCGACCCCCGCGGTCGCGTAGTCCGCCCGACAACACGAAAGCGACTGTGTGCTGCCGTTGTTCCGCAGCACACAGTCGCTCTCGAAGGGGGAAGTGGCCCTAGACCTCGAAGAGGGTGTCGCCGTCGAGCACCGTGGTGCCGACCGTCCCCTGGTCGACGCTGTCCGGCGTCGAGCCGAGCACGACGACCGGGCAGATCGGCGAGTACCCGGCGGCCGAGATGACCGAGGGGGTGAACCGGACGACGGGGTCACCGGCGGTGACGGTGTCGCCCTCGGTCGCGAGGAGTTCGAAGCCCTCGCCGGAGAGTTTCACGGTGTCGATGCCGACGTGCACCAGGACGTCGGTGCCAGCGGCGCCCTGCAGGGCGAACGCGTGCGGGTGCAGCTTGACGATGGTGCCGTCGACCGGGGCCACCGCGGTGATCGCACCCTCGACGCCCGTCGGGTCGACCGCGACGCCGGCGCCGACCAGCTGCACGGCGAACACCGGGTCGGGCACGTCGGCGAGGGCGACGACCGGGCCGCCGAACGGGGTGCGGACGACGGTCACAGTTCGTCCTGGATGTCCTGGGCGAGGTTGTCGGCGACCGTGCCGACGATGACCTGCCAGCCGGTGCCGCCTCCGACGACGGCCTGGGCTCCGGCTGCCTGCAGGGCGGCCTTGTCGACCAGGTCCCCGTCCTCGACCTCGACGCGGAGGCGCGTGATGCAGCCCTCGACCTCTTCGATGTTCTCGGCACCGCCGAGTGCGGCGATGATGTCGGCTGCCTTGATGTCGGCCATCGTTTCCTCCTCGTTAAGGGTTTGCGTCGCAGGTTGACACCGGACCGCTCTCGGATCAGACTACGGAACTGGTCATGACCGGACAGGACCGGACCTGGCGACACCGCCGAGGTTACCTGCGCTGGCTGCACGACTCAACTCACCCCGACAGCTCCACCCAATGACGAGAGGACCTCCGATGAGCGCCACCACTGCCACGGATGTGCCGGAGAAGAAGAAGCCGAAGAAGCAGTCACGGCTGTTCGCACAGGCCCAGCGCCTCGGACGGAGCCTGCTCCTGCCGATCGCGGTCATGCCTGCAGCGGGCATCCTGCTCCGCATCGGCCAGCCCGACCTCCTCGGGGCGATCCCCGGCTTCGGCCAGTGGGCCGGAGTCATCTCGGCGGCCGGCAACGGTGTCTTCAACTGGCTGCCGCTGCTCTTCGCGGTGGGCATCGCGATCGGCTGGGCGAAGAAGTCCGACGGCACCACCGCGCTCGCGGCGGTCGTCGGCTACATGGTCATGTTCGAGGTCTGGAAGGTGATGTCGCCGATCGTCCTCGACGGCGTGAAGGACGCCAACGGCGACCAGGCGATGATCAACTTCGGGGTGCTCGGCGGCATCGTGATGGGGCTCGTCTCCGCGGTCATGTGGGAGAAGTTCCACCGCACGAAGATGCCCGACTTCCTCGGGTTCTTCTCGGGCCGTCGCCTCGTCCCCATCCTCACCGCGGTCGCGGGTCTCGTCATCGCCGTCGCGATGTCGTTCGTGTACCGCTACTTCGACATCGCGCTGACCGCGGCGGGGACGGCCGTGGCCGACAACGCCGTCATCGGCGGCGGCATCTTCGGCTTCGTGAACCGCATGCTCATCCCGATCGGGCTGCACCAGCTGCTCAACTTCTTCCCGTGGTTCCAGCTCGGCAGCTTCACGGGCGCGGACGGCGTGATCTACCACGGTGACATCGCGCGCTTCCTCAACGGCGACCCGACCGCCGGCATCTTCCAGACCGGCTTCTTCCCGATCATGATGTTCGCGCTGCCCGCCGGCGCCCTGGCGATCTGGCGCAACGCCAAGCCGCAGAACCGCAAGCTCGTCGGCGGCATCATGATCTCCGCCGCATTGACCTCGTTCGTCACGGGCATCACCGAGCCGCTCGAGTACTCGTTCATGTTCGTGGCGTTCCCGCTGTACATCATCCACGCGGTGCTCACGGGCACCTCCCTCGCCCTGGTGAACGCCCTCGGGATCCACGACGGGTTCTCGTTCTCGGCCGGTGCGATCGACTACGTCCTGAACTTCGGCAAGGCGGACGGTGCGATCTGGCTCATCCCGATCGGCCTCGGCTACGCGGTCGTGTACTACTTCCTGTTCAGTTTCGTGATCAAGAAGTGGAACCTCCGCACGCCCGGCCGTGAAGAGGACACGATCGCCGAGAACACGATCGACGCGGCCACCAAGCCGTAGACGCGCGTTCCGACGGGCGGGAGGCCCGGTGCCAGCTGGCACCGGGCCTCCCGTCCGTCTCCCGGTCGCGCTGAGAGCCCTCATAGCGGTTTTGACAATCGTTATCAGTAGGCGTTAGCGTCGTGCCATGCACAACCGCCTCCTCGCCCTCCCGCTCGTCGCCGGCGCCGCCGCGCTCGCCCTGACCGGGTGCGCCACCTCGTCCGCCTCGGGGGAGGCCAGCAGCAGTGACGGCACGATCAACGTCGTCGCCTCCACCAACGTCTACGGCTCGATCGTCAAGACCATCGGTGGCGACGCCGTCACCGTGACGAGCATCCTGAGCGACCCGTCGCAGGACCCGCACTCGTTCGAGTCGAGCGCCCGCACGCAGCTCTCCGTGTCCAAGGCCGACCTGCTCATCGAGAACGGCGGCGGCTACGACGACTTCATGACGACGCTCGCGAACGCCTCGGACACCAAGGCGGACACGATCAACGTCGTGAAGCTCTCCGGCCTCGACAAGGGCGGCAGCGCCGAGTTCAACGAGCACGTCTTCTACAGCTACCCGACGATGGTGAAGCTGGTCGAGGCGGTCACGAAGGACCTCAGCGCGCTCGACGAGAGCGGCAAGGACGCCTTCGAGAAGAACGCCGCCACGCTGACCACCAAGCTCGAGGACCTCGAGTCCCAGACCGACGCCGTCAAGAAGCAGGACTCCGGCGACAAGGTGGCGTACACGGAGCCCGTGCCCGGGTACCTGTTCGACGCGATGGGCCTCGAGAACGAGACCCCGCCGGACTTCTCCGAGGCCATCGAGGAAGGCGACGACGTCCCGCCGGCGGCCCTCCGCGACACCCTCGCGCTGTTCACCGGCAAGCGCGTGCAGCTCCTCGCCTACAACAACCAGGCGTCCAGCCCCGAGACCGAGCAGGTCCAGAAGGCGGCCGAGCAGAACGACATCCCCGTCGTCGGTGTCACGGAGACGCTCCCCACGGGGCAGGATTACGTCTCGTGGCAGCAGGCGAACATCGACGCGGTGAAGGCAGCGCTCCAGAAGTGACGACCTCGACCGCAGCAGCGGCGACCCCCAGCCCGGCGACCACCACGGTGGACGACCGGGCTGCGGCTCGTCCGGTCCTCGCGCTCCGCGACGCCGGGTTGTCGTACGGCGCCCGGAAGCTCTGGGCAGGCCTCGACCTCGACCTCGCGCCGGGGGAGTTCGTCGCGGTCCTCGGTCCGAACGGCGCCGGCAAGACCTCACTGCTCCGCACGGTCCTCGGGCAGCAGCGGCTGACGAGCGGCACGATGTCGTTCCTCGGGCAGCCGGTGCACCGCGGCCACCGGAAGATCGGCTACATCCCGCAGCAGCGCCTGATGGAGGCGGGGACGCCCCTGCGCGCGCGGGACATGATCGCCCAGGGCGTGACCGGGCACCGGTGGGGGATCCGGCGGGCGTCGAAAGCCGACCGGATGCGCATCGACCGGGTCCTCGACGAGGTCGGCGCCACCGCCTTCGCGGACGCCCCCGTCGCCGAGCTCTCCGGCGGCGAGCAGCAGCGCACCCGCGTCGGGCAGGCCATCGCCGCCGACCCCGCCCTGCTGCTGTGCGACGAACCCCTCATCTCGCTCGACCTGCGGCACCAGCGCGGGATCACCGAGCTCATCGACCGCGAGCGCCGGCAGCGCGAGGCCGCCGTGCTCTTCGTGACGCACGACGTCAACCCGATCCTCGACGTCGTCGACCGGGTCCTCTACATCGCCGGCGGTCGGTTCCGGATCGGTTCACCGGACGAGGTCCTGCGTGCCGACGTGCTCAGCGACCTGTACGGCACGCCCGTCGACGTCGTCCGCACCATGGGACGCATCGTCATCGTCGGGGCCAACGAGGCCCACGAGCACCACCCGGGCGAGGTCGACCCGCACGCCGACCAGCCCGACGAAGGGCGGATCTGATGGACCTGCTGTCGACCGTCTTCTCGTTCCAGGACTACGGCGAGCTCCTCGTGCTCGTGCAGAACTCGATCTGGGCCGGCGCGGTGCTCGGCATCGTCGGCGGCCTCATCGGCCCGTTCGTCGTCGCCCGGAACATGCCGTTCGCCGTGCACGGCATCTCGGAGCTCTCGTTCGCCGGGGCCAGTGCCTCGCTGCTGCTCGGGGTGAACGTGGTGTCCGGATCGCTCGTCGGGTCGGTCATCGCCGCCCTGCTCATCGGTCTCCTCGGGTCGCGTGCCCGGGAACGCAACTCGATCATCGCCGTCCTCATGCCGTTCGGGCTCGGGCTCGGCATCCTCTGCCTGGCGCTCTACAAGGGCCGGGCCGCCAACAAGTTCGGGCTGCTCACCGGGCAGATCGTCTCGGTCGACAACCCGCAGCTGACGTTCCTGATCGTGGTCGCCGCGATCGTCGTGGCGACGCTGCTCGTCATCTGGCGCCCGCTGATGTTCGCCTCGGTCGACCCCGACGTGGCTGCGGCCGCGGGGATCCCGGTGCGGACCCTCGCGATCGTGTTCATGCTCGTGCTCGGACTGGCCACCGCCGTGTCGGTGCAGATCGTCGGAGCGTTGCTCGTGCTGTCCCTGCTCGTCACCCCGGCGGCCGCGGCCCTGCGCCTCAGCTCGCACCCGGTCGTCGTGCCGGTGCTGTCGACGGTGTTCGCGGTGACGTCGGTCGTCGGTGGCATCCTGCTCGCACTGGGCGGCGGCCTGCCGATCAGCCCGTACGTGACGACCATCTCGTTCGCGATCTGGGTGGTCTGCCGGATCATCGGGTCGCGACGCGACAAGCGGGGACGCAACCGCGTCGCCGGCCGGAGCCAGCGTGGCGGGGGCGAGCCGGGCCTCCAGACAGGGACGACGTCGACAGCCGGTCGGAAGGAAGAGGTGCCAGCATGAACGCCGTGCAGAAGACCAAGCGGAACACGTGGCAGCGCGAAGCGGTGCGCGGAGCCCTCGACTCGACCGAGGGGTTCGTCAGTGCGCAGGCGCTGCACCAGCACCTGCGGGACGAGGGATCGACCATCGGTCTGGCCACCGTCTACCGGGCGCTCGCCGACCTGGCCACCGAGGGTGACGCCGACTCGCTGCAGCAGGACGGCGAATCGCTGTACCGGGCGTGCACGACGGACGCGCACCACCACCACCTGATCTGCCGGAACTGCGGCCGGACCGTCGAGATCGAGGCGGACCCCGTGGAGCAGTGGGCGCAGGACGTCGCTGCCGCCAACGGGTTCACCAACGCCAGCCACGTCGTCGACATCTTCGGCGAGTGCGCCGTCTGCACGGCCGCCCGCGCGACCGCCGCCACCGACGAGTAACCTGCCCCGCATGCACGTCATCCTGGTCCCCGGGTTCTGGCTCGACGCGAGCGCGTGGGACAACGTCGCCCCGGTGCTCCGGGAAGCCGGGCACTCGGTGCAGGCCGTCACGCGCGACGGTGACACGCTCGACGAGCAGGTCGCCGCGCTGGTCGCGATCCTGGACGACGTCGCGTCCGCCGATGAACCCGTCGTGCTCGCCGGGCACTCGGGTGCCGGGCCGATCGCGTACATGGCCGCCGACCAGCGCCCGTCGCTCGTCGCGCACCTGCTCTACGTCGACACGTTCCCGGGGCCCGAGGGCGGGTGCGTCAACGACGAGCTGCCCGTGGTCGACGGGGTCGTACCGCTGCCGTCGTGGGACATCTGGGAACCCGCCACCGTCCGGGGCATGACGCCCGAGGTCCGGCAGGACGTCGAGCACCGGGCGATCCCCGAGCCGGCCTCGGTGCCGTCGGACCGGTTCCACTACGCCGACCCCGCACGGCACACGATCCCCGCGACGATCATCACCTGCGAGATCCCCGCCGCAGAGCTGCTGGCGATGGTGGCGGACCACCAGGCCTGGGCGGCGGAGCTCGTCGCGACCGAGGAACTCTCCATCGTCGGGCTCGAGACCGGCCACTGGCCGATGTTCACGGCGCCGCAGCAGCTCGGGGAGCTGATGGTGCAGGCGCTCGCGCCCAAGCCGACGCAGGCGCCGTAGGCCACGCACGCCGTCGGCGACGCACGCCGTCGGCGACGCGTCGGGCATGACGCCGAGACGGACCGCAGCCCGCCCCGCGTAGCGTCCCGCCCGTGGACCTCGCAGCCTGGACGCAGTGGGCCGGCGCGTCCGACTACGACGTCGCCCGGTTCGTGCTGCAGCGCGGCGTCGCGGCGATCGCCTGCCTCGCCTTCCTGTCCGCCCTCGCCCAGTTCCCGGTGCTCGTCGGGGAACACGGCCTGCTCCCGGTGCCCCGGTTCATGGAGCGCCCGTACGCCCGCCGACTGCCGGTGGTCTGGCGGTGGTGGCGCTACACCGACCGACGGTTGCGGCTGCTCGCCGGCGGGGGAGCGGTGGTGTCGTTCGCCCTGGTCGTCGGTGTCCCGCAACGGGCCCCGTGGTGGGTGCCGATGCTGTGCTTCCTGCTGCTCTGGCTGGCGTACCTGTCGATCTCCGACGTCGGGCAGACCTTCTGGGCCTTCGGGTGGGAGTCCCTGCTGGTCGAGGCGCTGTTCACCGTCGCGTTCCTCGGCTCCGACGACGTCGCGCCGCCGATCGTCGTGCTCGTCGCGCTGCGGTGGCTGGTGTTCCGGCTCGAGTTCGGTGCCGGCATGATCAAGATGCGCGGGGACCGCTCCTGGCGTGACCTGACGGCGCTGTACTACCACCACGAGACGCAGCCGATGCCGAACCCGCTGTCGCGGACGGCCCACCTGCTGCCCCGCCCCGTGCACCGGTTCGAGACGCTCGGCAGCCACTTCGTGCAGCTGGTCGTGCCGTTCTTCCTCTTCGCGCCGCAGCCCGTGGCGTCGATCGCCGCCGCCTTCGTCCTGCTCACCCAGCTCTGGTTGGTGGTCTCCGGCAACTTCGCCTGGCTGAACTGGATCACCCTCGTCCTGGCCTTCGCCGCGATCGACGACCGGTCGGTGGCGGCGGTGCTGCCCTGGTTGCACGACAGCGTCGAGGCCGGGTCGACCGCGACGCCGGTCTCCTTCGTCGCGGTGACGGTCGCCGTCGGGGTGCTGCTCGCCTGGTTGTCCTGGCCGGCCGCGAAGAATCTGGTGTCGCGGCGGCAGCTCATGAACGCCTCGTTCAACCGGTGGCACCTGGCGAACGCCTACGGTGCCTTCGGCAGCGTGACGCAGCAGCGCGACGAGGTCATCGTCGAGGGGACCCTGGCCGAGGACCCGTCCGACGAGGACTGGCAACCGTACGAGTTCCGCGGCAAGCCGGGTGACCCGAGGCGTCGGCCCGGGCAGTTCGCGCCGTACCACCTGCGGCTCGACTGGCTGATGTGGTTCCTGGCCCTCGGTGCCGACGATCGGTGGTTCCGGGTGTTCGTCGTGCGGCTGCTCGAGGCCGACCGGCCCACGCTGCGGCTGCTCGCCCACGACCCGTTCGACGGGGAACCGCCGCGCTGGGTCCGTGCACGGATGTTCCACTACCGGTTCGCCACCCGGGCGGAGCGGCGGGAGACGGGCCTGTACTGGATCCGGCGGGAGCGGTACCTGCTCATGGCACCGGTCGGGCTCCCGCGCGGTCGTGCCGCGGAGGGCGGTTCGTCCACTTCGTGAGCAGGAACGGTCGGGTCGAGGTGCCCGACCCGACCGTTCCTGCTCACGATCGCGGGCGGTGGGGGCGACCAACGAGGCCACGTGAGCGGTCCGGTCTGCCGTTACGGGCCTCCAGGCCTGGCGGCGCGGCTTGCGACACGCCCGGTCCTCGCGTAACGTGGACCCCTGGTTCTCCGCGTCCGCGCGGCGGACCCGTTGTTCCAAGCCCTCCGACCGTCGCGAACGCCGCGGTCGCGCGGTGTCCGGCTCTCCTTCGACAGGGGAAGCGGACCTGGGCGGTGCACACAACCCCCTCGCACGGCCACCCCGGTGGCGGTGCGCGTGTGCACCAGGCAAGTGAACTTGGGTGCGGCCGTCCGGTCGCACGGTACTCAGGAGGAAACCATGGCAGCAGTGTGCCAGGTGACCGGCGCCGTTCCCGGCTTCGGTCACAACATCTCGCACTCGCACCGCCGGACGAAGCGTCGCTTCGACCCGAACGTGCAGAAGAAGACGTACTACGTGCCCTCGCTTCGTCGTAACGTCACGCTCACGCTCAGCGCGAAGGGCATCAAGGTGATCGACGCACGTGGCATCGAGTCCGTCGTCAAGGATCTCCTCGCCCGTGGGGAGAAGATCTGATGGCGAAAAAGGGTCAGGACATCCGTCCGATCATCAAGCTCCGCTCGACGGCGGGCACCGGGTTCACCTACGTGACCAAGAAGAACCGTCGGAACAACCCCGACCGACTCGTGCTGAAGAAGTACGACCCGGTGATCCGCAAGCACGTCGACTTCCGTGAGGAGCGCTAAGCATGGCGAAGAAGAGCAAGATCGCGAAGAACAACCAGCGTGCCGTCATCATCGCGCGCTACGCCGAGCGTCGTCTCGAGCTGAAGAAGGCCCTCGTGGACCCGAACGGCACCGACGAGTCGCGTGAGGCCGCCCGCGTGGGCCTGCAGAAGCTGCCCCGCGATGCATCGCCCATCCGCTACCGCAACCGCGACGCCATCGACGGCCGCCCCCGTGGCCACCTCGGTGAGTTCGGCATCAGCCGTGTCCGTTTCCGTGACATGGCCCACCGCGGCGAGCTCCCCGGCATCACGAAGAGCTCCTGGTAAGCACTCGCAGTACACGACGCCCCGTCACCTCCTGGTGGCGGGGCGTTCGCTGTGTACGGGGTACATGCGAGCCGTCATTCGTCACATCTGCCCCTCCAGCACCCCCTCGGAGCCCCGACAACCCCGGAAATCCGGGCGAGTCGGCGGTTTTCACCCCTGACGGCTGGTAGGTTCAACTCCGGTTCCGCCGGGCCCTCGGCCCACTGGCACCGTGGCACGGGGCACCCGCCCCGGGCGCCGGACGACACGTGCGTCCGACCGATACTGCAAGAAGTCCGAGGAGGACATCCATGGCTGACAAGTCACTGAACCGCACCGAGCTCGTCGCTGCCGTCGCCGCTGAGTCCGGCCAGAGCCAGGCCACCGTCAACGGCGTCGTCGACGCGCTCTTCAGCGTCGTCTCGTCGTCCGTCGCCGACGGCACGAAGGTCACGATCCCCGGTTGGATCGCCTTCGAGAAGACGCACCGCGCCGCCCGCACCGGCCGCAACCCGCAGACGGGTGACGCCATCGAGATCGCCGCGAGCGACTCGGTCAAGGTCAGCGCCGGCTCGAAGCTCAAGGCTGCGGTCAAGTAAGACTGTTCCGCGCATCGGGAGGGACGGCTTCGGCCGTCCCTTTCGTCGTTCCCGGGGCGCGCGGGCGCGTGGTGCGCGGGTCCTGGCCTGGAGGCCCGTGCCGGTTTGCACAGATCGGCCCGCCCCGACCGTCGGCCGGGTGGGCACCGCCTAGGCTTGACGGGTGAATCGGATCGCGCGCATCGCCGGTCCCGCCGTGCTCCTGCTCGTCGGGTTCGTGGCGCTGCTCACGGCACTCGTCATCGGTGGGGGCGCGAACCCCGCACTCATCGCCGACCCAGGGCCCGTCGTCCGCTTCGGGCTGCCGATCGCCCGGCTCGTCGTCGACCTGTCCGCGGCCACCACGATCGGTGGGCTCGCACTGGCGACCATCAGCCTCTCGCGCTCCGGCCCCGAGTGGAACCGCGCGATCGACGTCGCCGCCGGGGCCAGTGGTGTCTGGACGGTCGCGTCGGCCGTCGCCACGTTCTGCACGTTCCTCAGCGTCGCCGGTTCGCGCATCAGCATCGACGAGCAGTTCGGGCAGTCGATGGGGGTCTTCCTCACCGGCACCGAGCTCGGGCTCGCCTGGCTCGTGACCGTCCTCGTCGCCGCGGCCGTCACGGTGCTCTGCTTCGCCGTCCGTTCGCGGGGCATGGTCGCCCTGACCGCCGGCGTCTCGATGATCGGCCTCATCCCGCTCGCGCAGCAGGGCCACGCCGCCGGCACCGCGAGCCACGACGCCGCCGTGACGGCACTGGGGCTGCACCTGGTCGGAGCCGCGCTGTGGGTCGGTGGGCTCGTCATGCTCGTGCTGCTGCGTGGGGTGCTGCCCGGCGACCGGCTGGCCGTGGTCGTGGCGCGGTACTCGAGCATCGCCCTCGGCTGTTTCGTGCTCGTCGCCGTCTCGGGCACCGCGTCGGCGCAGATCCGCGTCGGAGCGCTGTCGAACCTGTTCACCCCGTACGGCACGCTCGTCCTGGTGAAGATCGGTGCGATCGTGGCCATCGGGGTCCTCGGCGCGGTGCAGCGCCGTCGGGCAATCCGTGCGCTGACCACCTCGCCCGGTCGGCAGCGGCCCTTCTGGACCCTCATCGTCGTCGAGCTCGCGGTGATGGGTGTGGCGTCGGGGTTCGCCGCGGCACTCGGACGGACCGCCACCCCGGTCGACCAGATCGCCCTGAGCAAGACCACCGACCCGAGCCCGGCGGAGCTCCTGACCGACGACCTGCTGCCGCACGCGCCCGGTGCGTGGGGCTGGCTGACCCAGTGGAACATCGACCTGTTCTGGCTGATGGCCGCCGTGCTGCTCGCCGCGACGTACGTGGCCGGCGTCGTGCGACTACGGCGGAGCGGCGTGCGGTGGCCGGCGCGACGCTCGATCGCCGCGGCCCTGGCGATCGTGTCCCTGGTGGTCGCGACTTCGGGCTCGCTCCACCAGTACGACCGGTTCCTCGTCTCGGCGAACGTCGGTGCCCACGTGCTGCTCGGCCTGGTGGTCCCCGCCCTGGTGTGGGCGGCGGCACCGGTCGTACTGATCCGCGCTGCCGTGCACCCCCGCAGTGACGACAGCACGGGGGTGCGTGAGTGGACGGACGTCATCGTCGAGCACCCGTCCGTGCGGTACCTGGCCCAGCCGTTCCCTGCGTTCCTGCTCGCGGCGGCCTTGTGGTGGGCGTTCTTCGCCACCGACGCCGTGCGGTGGTCGGTGAGCGACCCCACCGGTCGTACCGTCAGCGACGCCGTGTTCCTGTTGGTCGGGCTGCTGGCCGTCCCGACGCTCTGCACCCCGATCCCCGCCGGGCGCCGTCGTCCGACCACGGCTGCCGCCGTCGTCCGGATCGTCGGGGCGGTGGTGATCGCAGCGGGCGCGGTCTCGCTCGGCATCGCGATGCGTGGGCCGCTCGGGCTGCTGCAGGCCTCGTGGTTCGGTGCGATGGGCCGGACGTGGGGGCCGGATCCGCTCGTCGACCAGGCCCGGGCCGGGCTCGTCCTGATCGTCGCCGGAGTGCTGCTCCTGGTGACCGTGGTCGTGGTGGTGCTCGTGCGGCTGCGGCGTGACGGCGGAGACCCGGTCGACGTCGTCGACGCAGCTGCTGCCGGCGACGCAGCTGTGGCCGGTGCGACCGTCCCCGCCGTCCCTGCTGCCCGGGCCGACCAGGACGATCTGGACTTCGATGACGGCAGCGACGACCTCGAACCATCGCCCGGGGCGGACGCCCGATGAGCATCGAGCTGAGCGACGAACAGCGCGCCGTCTTCGAGTACATCGAGCACACGCGTGACCACGTGTTCATCACCGGCCGGGCCGGCACGGGCAAGTCCACGCTGCTCAACCACCTGTCGTGGAACACCGAGAAGCAGGTCGTCATCTGCGCCCCGACGGGGGTCGCCGCGCTCAACGTCGGCGGCCAGACGATCCACTCCCTGTTCCGGCTGCCGATCGGGCTCATCGCGGACGCCGAGCTGCGGCAGGGCCCGGACACCCGCAAGCTCCTCAACACGATCGACACCCTGGTCATCGACGAGGTCTCGATGGTCAACGCCGACCTGCTCGACGGCATGGACCGGTCGCTCCGCAAGGCCCGCGGTCGGCAGTTCGAGCCGTTCGGGGGTGTGCAGGTCGTGATGTTCGGCGATCCGTACCAGCTGCCCCCGGTGCCCGGCGACGCCGACGAGCGCGCCTACTTCACCGACCACTACCGGTCGATGTGGTTCTTCGACGCCAAGGTGTGGCTCGAGGCCGAGCTCAACATCATCGAGCTCGCCACGGTGCACCGCCAGCGCGACGACGCCTTCGCCGCGATGCTCACCGCCGTCCGGCACGGCCGGGTCACCGCGGACATCGCTGAGCAGCTGAACACCGCGGGGGCCCGCCCGGCTCCGGACGACGCCATCACCCTGGCGACCCGCAACGACACGGTCGCCCGGATCAACAAGGCCGCCCTCGAACGGCTGCCCGGCAAGGTGAAGACCGCCAAGGCCGACGTGAACGGCGACTTCGGTGGACGGAACTTCCCGGCCGACGAAGCCCTCGAGCTGAAGCCCGGCGCGCACGTGATGTTCCTGCGCAACGACGCCGACCAGCGCTGGGTGAACGGCACCCTGGGCATCGTGACGGCCATCCGCGACACGGTGTGGGTCGACGTCGACGGTGAGTCGTTCGAGGTCCAGCCCTCGGTGTGGGAGAAGTTCAAGTACTCGTACGACGCGGACAAGAAGGAACTCAAGAAGGACACCGTCGGGGAGTTCCAGCAGTTCCCGCTCCGGCTCGCCTGGGCCGTGACCATCCACAAGTCGCAGGGCAGCACCTACGACCGGGCCGTGGTCGACCTCGGCAACCGGGTGTTCAGCGCGGGTCAGACGTACGTGGCGCTGTCGCGGCTGACCTCGCTCGAGGGGCTGTTCCTCACCCGGCCGCTCCGGCCGCAGGACATCATCGTCGACCTGGACGTCCGACGCTTCATGTCCGAGGCGCCCCGCATCGTCGCCACCGAGCTCGAGGCCCCGAAGCAGCAGCCGGACGCCGACTCCGACGCCGACTCCGACGCCGACTGACGCGTCCGACTGACCCGTCGGGTCCGCGTCGGCCTCACGCCGCCGGCACGCGCGCCTGCATGCCCGGACGCACACCGCCGAGCGGTCACGACTCCCCGTCGGTCCCGCGCCGAGTGGTCACTCGTCGTCGCCTGGACACTCCGCATCCGACAGTTCGTGACCGGCTGGCGGACCTGAGCGGGGAGTCGTGACCGGACGACACCCCGCCGGACCACACCCGCCAGACCACCCCCGGAGCACCCCGCCGCCCCGCCCCCGCACACACGACGACGCCCGCCTGCCGGAGCGGCAGACGGGCGTCGGGAGTGCAGCCGAGCGGGTGCGTCAGGCGCGCGCTGCACGCAGTGCGCGGAGGTTCTCCTTGTCGGCACCGAGCGCGGTGAGCAGCAGGAGCACACCGACGATCGCGTGGAACACGTTGTCCGTGGTGTTCAGCGCGAAGACGTTGGCCGAGGTGTCGACGAAGACGAAGCCGTACACCGCGAAGAGGACGAGCAGGGCGCCGACGAGCAGGTTCCCGTTGCGCGAACCGACGGTGTTGCCGAGGCCGGTGATGAGCAGCACCGCGGCGAGCAGCACCCACACCAGGCAGAGCGCCGGGTTGACGCCGAACGCGTTCCACAGCATGCCGCCCTGGCGGTTGAAGAAGCCCGGGTCGCCGTCGGCGGCGAAGAAGAAGCCCAGGACGCCCCAGAGTGCGAGGACGCCGCCGGCCGTGAGTGCGAGACCCCGGTTCGGCGAGGCGATGATGCCCGGTTCCTTGATGGCCACTTCGGTTTCCTCCTCGTACACTGCCGACGCGACGTGCGTCGGTCCCGCGTGGTGCGACGGCCCGGCGGGGATCACCGATCCCCTCGTGTCAGCGCGCAGTGCACGGCCGACGGGGGTGCGGTTCCCAGCCTCCGGCCGGTGCTCCAACGGTATCGTGTCGGACCCCGACCGACCCAATCGCAGCGCCGCCGCCAGTCGTGCGACGAGCCCGACGACGACCACTCCGAGGAGGACCAGCCCGGTGACCTTGACACCCGAGCGCAGTGCATCCGAGTCGCGCGGACCGTGGGTCTCGCGGCGGGTGCGGTGGGCTGCGCTGGCGGCTCTGGGGTTCGTGATCGTGCCTCTCGTCTACGGGGTCGCGGTGCTGACCCCGGTCGGTCAGAAAGCGGAGGACGCCGCGCTCGGCGGGGTCCGGGAGTCCGACCTCTTCAGCTCGGACACTGCGCTCAACGTCATCTCGGTGCCGGTGATCCTGTTGCTCGTCGTCGTGATCGTCGCCGTGGCGTTCGCCAGACGGCGGCTCTCGGTGGGACTCGGCGCGGGGGTCGTGGTGCTCGCGTCGGCGGCCACCTCGACGCTCGTCAAGCGTATCGCCGTGCGCCCTGAGATCGCTCAGTCGACGACGCCGAACTCGTTCCCGTCCGGGCACGCGACGATCGCACTGGCGGCGCTGTTCGCGGTCCTGATGGTCACGCCTCGTCGGTTCCGCCCGCTGGTGACCATCGTCGGCGTCGGGTACGCGGTCTTCGTGGCGAACCAGACCGTGGTCTACGGCTGGCACCGGGTCAGCGACATCATCGGCGCCTGCGCGATCGCGGTGTTCTGGCTCGGCATCGTCCGCGCGGTCGGCCCCCGGGTCGACCGGGGGCTCCGGGGCGACCGTGACGGCCGGCGGGGGCCGCGGCGGGTGGTGAGCGTGATGCTCCTCGTCGCGACCGGGCTCACGCTGGTGATCGGTGTCGCGGCGCTCGTGGTCGGCCTGACCGGCGACGGCGCGTACGACCACGCCGCGATCCTGGTGGCGGGGCGGTTGGCGTCCAGCGCGAGCGTCCTGGCGGTCGTGACCGTCGTGTGGTTCCTCGACGGGATGCACCACGCCGCACGCACCGACCCGGCCACGCTGCCGACCGCCCGCTGACCCGGCCACGTTGCCAGCCGCCCGCTGACCCGGGGAGCCGAACCGGGCCTCCAGGCCGCCCGTCCGACGAGCGTGAGCCTGGCGGGAATGCCACGCCGTGCGCTACGTTGTACCCAGCAAGTCGATGCAAACGCATCGATATCGCGAAAGGCGGCGCATCATGCAGTTCGGCATCTTCACGGTCAGTGACGTCACGACCGACCCCACGACCGGCACCACGCCGGACGACACCCAGCGCGTCCGCGACATCCTGACGATCGCCGAGCACGCCGACCAGGCCGGGCTCGACGTCTTCGCGACCGGTGAGCACCACAACCCGCCGTTCGTGGCCTCGTCGCCGACCACGCTGCTCGCCTACCTGGCGGCGAAGACGAAGGACATCACCCTGTCCACGTCGACGACCCTGATCACCACGAACGACCCGGTGCGCATCGCGGAGGAGTACGCGATGCTCCAGGTCGTGTCCGACGGCCGCATGGACCTCATGATGGGCCGCGGCAACACCGGCCCCGTCTACCCGTGGTTCGGGCAGGACATCCGCCAGGGCGTCAACCTGGCGATCGAGAACTACGCGCTCGTCCGCCAGCTCTGGGAGAACGACGTCGTCAACTGGCAGGGCAAGTTCCGCACGCCGCTGCAGGGCTTCACCTCGACCCCGCGTCCGCTCGACGGTGTCCCGCCGTTCGTCTGGCACGGCTCGATCCGCACGCCGGAGATCGCCGAGCAGGCCGCCTACTACGGTGACGGCTTCTTCCACAACAACATCTTCTGGCCGATCCAGCACACCGAGCAGATGGTCGGCCTGTACCGCCAGCGCTTCGAGCACTACGGCCACGGCCGCGCCGACCAGGCGATCGTCGGGCTCGGTGGGCAGTTCTTCGCTCGGAAGAACTCGCAGGACGCGATCAACGAGTTCCGGCCCTACTTCGACAACGCCCCGGTCTACGGCCACGGCCCCTCGATGGAGGACTTCACCGCCCAGACCCCGCTCACCGTCGGTTCGCCGCAGCAGGTCATCGACCGGTACGCCGCGATGAAGGACCACGTCGGCCACTACCAGCGCCAGCTGTTCCTCATCGACCACGCCGGTCTGCCGCTCAAGACGGTGCTCGAGCAGATCGACATCCTGGCCACGGACATCGTGCCGGAGCTGCGCAAGCTGAACGACGAGGGCCGCCCCGCCGATGTCCCGTCGGACCCGCCGTCGCACGCGGCACGTGCTGCTGCCGCGATGGCGGCCGGCACGGTCGGCAGCGATCACGTCGCCGCCGAGGACGAGTGGACGGGCGCGTCCGTCTGACGCGCGCCCTGGGCGTGACCCCAGATCGGACGGGAGGCCTGGCGCCAGCTGGCACCGGGCCTCCCGTCCGTCTCGGCGCGCGTGCTCGGACCGCACTCGCCTCACGGGGTCAGCGACACCTCACGGGATCGCTGGTGCGTGAGCTGTCGCTCAGCGCGTGAGGTCGGTGACGGGGCGGGCTGGCACGAGCTTGAGGCCGACGACGCACCCGACGATCCCGGCGATGAACAGCAGGCGCAGGACGGTGACGGGCTCCGCGCCGGTGGCCATGCCCCAGAGCACGGTGAGGGCGGCGCCGGTCCCGGTCCACACCGCGTACGCCGTGCTGATCGGGATGTGCTTCAGGACGTAGCCGAAGGCAACGAGGCTGATCACGATCGTGACGGCGAACACGATCGTCGGGCGGAGCTCGGTGAAACCGTCGCTCTCGCCGAGGGCGGTCGCCCAGACGGTCTCGAGCGCGGCGCTGACGAACAGGACGATCCAGGCCACGTCAGCTCACCACCTTGAGGCCGATGACGCACGCCACCAGGCCGAAGACCAGGGCGAGGCGGGCGAAGGACGCGGCCTCCTGTCGGCGGAGGATCGCGACGACCACGGTCAGGGATGCCCCGATGCCGACCCAGACGGCGTAGGCGGTGCCGACCGGGATGCTCTTCATCGCGAACGCCAGCCCCACCATGCTCAGGGCCATCCCGGCGACGAACACGACCGTCGGGACGATCTTCTTGAAGCCGTTCGAGGCGCTGAGGGCGGTGGCCCAGACGGCCTCGAGCACGCCGCTGAGCACGAGGATTGCCCATGCCATGACGATGTCCTTTCCTGCGGGAGTCGTTCGTTCTCGTTGTCGTACGACTGTGCGACAACGAGAACGACGGTAGCACGAGTTGGTACGACTGTGCGAGTATGGCGTCGTGGCCAGGAGCATGGACGTCGACGAACGGCGCCGCACCGTGTCCGAGGCGGCGTGCCGGGTCCTCGTACGCGACGGGCTCGGAGCGTTGAGCGTGCGGAACGTCGCCGCCGAGGCGGGGCTGCCGCCGAGCACGGTCCGCTACACGTTCCCGACCCAGGCGAGCGTCCGCGAGCACACCATCACGCTCGTGTTCGACCGGATCCGCGAGCGCATCGACGCCATCCCCGCTGACCTGACGCCGGCCCGACGCGCACGCCGGATCGTGCTCGAGCTGCTGCCCCTCGACGAGGAGCGGGTCGTCGAGCTCGAGGTCTACCTGGCGCTCGGCAACGCCGCGCTCACCGACGTCGGGCTCCGGCCGACGCTCGACCGGACCGTCGCGGCGATGCGGACGTGGTGCGAGGAGGTCCTCCGGTTGCTCGGGGTACCGGCGGACGACCGGGAGTACGAGGCCTGCCGGCTCCACGCGCTCCTGGACGGACTCGCGATGCAGGTCGTCCGGCTGGCTCCGGGGGAGTCCGGCGACTGGGCGATCGACGTGCTCGACCGACACCTCGACGGCGTCACCGCGGGCTGAGCGCGCGCCCCCCTCGCACGGTGCGAGGGCGCGTGCGCAGCCCCGGGCAGGAGGCGTCACCTATCCTGTCCCGGTGACGACGACCACGCGGCCGCCGCAGCGCACCCGGAGCCTCACCGGCCCCGGCCTGGTGCTGCTCGCCGTCGTCGTCCTGCTGGGCATCCGGCTGGTCTCCCCGAGCATCGGGTCGACCGGGCTGCCGGACGTCGTGCAGGACTTCCTCACGCTGGCGATCAGCGTCGTCGTCGAGTCCCTGCCGTTCGTGGTGCTCGGCATCGTGCTGTCGATCGTCGTCGAGGTCTGGGTGCCGGTCGGCGCGCTCGAGAAGGTCCTGCCGCAGAACGCCTTCGGCCGTCGGGCCGTGATCTCCCTGATCGGCATGCTGTTCCCGGTGTGCGAGTGCGGCAACGTCCCGCTCGCCCGTGGCCTGATGATGCGCGGGTTCACGCCGGCCGAAGCCGTCACGTTCCTGGTCGCGGCCCCGATCCTCAACCCGCTCGTCATCATCAGCACCGCCCAGGCGTTCGGCTGGTCCGGGTGGATCCTGCCGGTGCGCATCGTCGGCGGGTTCGTCATCGCGAACCTCGTCGGCTGGATCGTCGCAGCGCACCGCCGTCCGGCCGACCTCCTGCTCCCCGCCTTCGAGGCCCGGTGCCGTGCGGCCGTCGGGGCGCCCCGCGGCCTGCACCGCTGGCGGCAGAGCGCCGCGCAGTTCGGCGGCGAGACGGCGACGATGATGCCGGCGCTGTTCGTCGGTGCCGGCCTGGCCGCCGCGATCCAGGTCGCCGTGCCCCGCTCGACCCTGGTGGCCGTCGGCTCGAACCCGGTGCTGTCCGTCGCGGCGATGATGCTGCTGGCGATGACGGTGTCGCTCTGCTCGAACGTCGACGCCTTCTTCGCGCTGTCCTTCGCGTCGACGTTCCTGCCCGGGTCGATCACGGCCTTCCTGATCATCGGGCCGATCATCGACGTCAAGATGATCGCCCTGCTGCGCACGACGTTCCGGGTCCGCTTCCTGGTGCTGCTGTCCGTCGTGTGCGTCCTGTTCGCCGGAGCCGTCGGGTTGGTGATGAATGTCCTCGTCTGATGCACGCAGCAACGCGGCCGCGTACCTGGGTCTCGGGTCGGTGCTGGCCGCGGCGCTCTGCACGCTGTGGCTCGCGCTGGTCGGCCACCTCGACCTGTACATCAACCCGCGCTACTCGGTGTTCACGGTCGTGCTCGCCGCCGTCGGTGTGCCGGCGTCGATCGCCGCCCTCGTCGTCATCGCCCGGGGCCACGGCCACACCCACGGCGACGACGAGGACGACCTCGATCTGCACCAGCAGCAGCGGACGGGAGGCCGCCGTCGCGCCGTCCGCCTCGCCCTCGGCGGAGCCGCCGCCGTCGTCACGATCGGCGTCACCGTCGCGATGCTCGTCCTGCCCCCGACGACCCTGTCCGCCCGCACCGCCCAGCAGCGGAGCGTGGACTCCGCAACCCTGTCCAACGCGACCGGCTCGGAGTCCGCGGTGCAGCTGCTCGGCAGCGAGGGCGTCGACACCTCGGAGTACGGCGTCAAGGACTGGGCCGCGCTGATCCGGCAGACCACGGACACCACGGCCCTCGTCGGCAAGCAGGTCGAACTGACCGGCTTCGTGGTGCCGGGCGACGACGGGTCCTTCACCCTCACCCGCTTCGTGATCAGCTGCTGCGCCGTGGACGCACAACCGGTGGGCCTCGGTGTCGTGACCGGCGACGGCGACGGCGCCGGTGCCGGGACCGTCCCCGACGAGGGCCAGTGGGTCACCGTCCGCGGAGCCCTGGCCGCCAACCCGGACCAGTCCGCCGACGCCCGCATCGTCGTCAAGGCCGCGAAGATCACCGACATCGCGCAGCCCGAGGACCCGTATGAGTTCTGAGCGCCGCGGAGACCAGCGCCGCGGTGTCCAGCGCCGCGAGCGCCGCCCCGTCGCACACCGCTTCCACCGCCGGTACGTCGCCGTCGTGGTGGTCCTCGCCGTGGTCGCCGCGCTCGCCGCGGTCGTCGGCTCGCAGCAGGGCCCGCGGCTCCGCGACGTGTCCTACGACGCGACCGGTCTCGTCACCCGTCCGGCCCAGCGGGTGATCCTGACCGCGAACCAGGCGCTGCAGAAGGTCGCCGCCGCCGACGTCCGGGTCAGCCCGGCTGCGGCGCACACCGTGACCTCGAGCGGCAACACCATCGCCGTCGAGTTCGCCGGACCCCTGGCCTACGACCGCGAGTACACCGTGACGGTCGCGGACGTCCGGGCACCCGGGCAGCGCGCCACGTCCGACCTGACGGCGGCGATCCGCACGGGCAGCACCGACGTGCTCGCACTCGTGCCGGGGCAGGCCGGGGCGAAGGACCGCATCGTCCGGCGATCCCTCGACGCGGGCGGCGCCACCACGGTCTACGAGGGCACCGCGATCTCCGAGTACGCCCGGCTCGGCCGTTCCCTGGTCGTCGTGAGCGGCACGGACGCCAGCTCGTCCGTGGACATCGTGGCGCTGAGCGGTGGCGTGCAGGACGCCGATGCCCCCGTCGAACACCTCACCCTGCCGACCGCCGAGGGCCGCGTCACGGCGCTCCACGTCGCCGACGACGGGGCCTCGTTCGGGTTCGAGTACGCCGACACCTCGACCGGGCAGTCCCGGAACACCGGCCTGTACGTGGTCGACATGACGGGCACCCACATGCCCACGGCGATCGCGGCGAACGGCAAGCCGAAGACGGGCGCCGTGCCGATGACGGTCGGGCAGTGGGCCTACGTGCCGCGCACCGAGAGCGCACTGGTCCGGACGGGCAGCGACGACCTGGTGCTCGTCGACATGAGCGGGCGTGCCGACCCCGTCCGGCTCGGCAGCGCCACCTACCTGCACGGCTTCGTCGGCACCGGCACCACGGCCGTCGTCGAGACGGGCACCGGCATCGAGCGGCTGGACCTGACCGACGGGTCGAAGTCGGCGCTGCAGGCGCCCGCCGCGAGCACCGATGCGGCCGTCCTCGGCCGCATCGCCCAGCTGTCCGACGACACGTACCTGCGGGTGCTGGGGGACGTGCGGTCGGACGGCACCATCGCGGCACGGATCGTGCGCGTGGACGGGGGACGGGCCTCCCGGCTGCCGGTGACGATCCCCGACGACGCGAGCGTCACCGCGGTCTGCCCGTCCCCGAACAGCCAGTTCGTCGCGGTCGCGACGAAGTCGGCGACCGGCGAGCTCGTGAGCATCGTCGACGCGGCCTCCGGCGCGCTCGAGGCGAGCATCGACGCGGGCTCCGTCGACTGGTGCGGCGCGCTGCCGT
Source organism: Curtobacterium sp. MCSS17_006 (assembly GCF_003234215.1). Lineage (NCBI taxonomy): Bacteria > Bacillati > Actinomycetota > Actinomycetes > Micrococcales > Microbacteriaceae > Curtobacterium > Curtobacterium sp. MCSS17_006. The sequence goes on from NZ_QKSO01000012.1 coordinate 26,998, forward strand.
CCGGTGACGAGGTCGGCTGACGGTCCCGAGACGACAGACTGGAGGCCCGGTACCAGCTGGTACCGGGCCTCCAGTCGTTCAGGTGGTGACGACTACGCCAGCGTGGCCGCGTCGATCACGAAGCGGTAGCGGACGTCCGAGGACAGCACGCGCTCGTAGGCCTCGTTGATCTGGTCGGCGCTGATGAGCTCGGTCTCCGGGAGGATCCCGTGCTCGGCGCAGAAGTCGAGCATCTCCTGGGTCTCCTGGATGCCGCCGATGGCGGAACCCGCCCAGCTGAGCCGACGCGGGATGAGCGCGAAGGCCGGCACCTCGAGCGGCTCGGACGGAGCGCCCACGTTGACGAGCGTGCCGTCGACCTTGAGCAGGCCGAGGTAGGAACCCATCGGGATCTTCGCCGAGACGGTGTTGATGATCAGCTCGAAGGAGTTCGCGAGCTTCTCGAACGTCTCAGGGTCCTTCGTCGCGTAGTGGGCCTTCGCGCCGTAGCGGAGCGAGTCCTCTTGCTTCGAGGTGGTCTGCGACAGGACGGTGACCTCGGCGCCGAGCGCGACGGCGATCTTGACGGCCATGTGGCCGAGCCCGCCCATGCCGACGACGGCGACCTTGGTGCCGGGGCCGGCGTTCCAGTGGTGCAGCGGCGAGTAGGTGGTGATGCCGGCGCAGAGCAGCGGCGCGACCTTCTCGATGTCGAGCGACTCGGGGACACGGAGGACGAAGTCCTCGTTCACCACGACGGCCTGCGAGTAGCCGCCCTGGGTGATCGAGCCGTCGGCCGGGTCGACGCTGGCGTAGGTGCCGATGTTGCCCTTGAGGCAGTACTGCTCCTGGCCGGCGACGCAGTTCTCGCACTCGCCGCACGAGTTCACCATGCAGCCGACGCCGACGCGGTCGCCGACCTTGTGCTTGGTGACGTTCTCGCCGACCTCGGTGACGTGGCCGACGATCTCGTGGCCGACGACCTGCGGGTACTGGATGGGGCCCCACTCACCGCGGACGGTGTGGATGTCCGAGTGGCAGATGCCGGCGTAGGCGATGTCGATCGCGACGTCGTCCGGGCCGACGTCCCGACGGGTGATGGTGGTCTTGACGAGCGGCTCGGTCGCTGACGGTGCCGCGTACGCGTTGACGGTGCGCAATGATCTCCTCGTGGGGGTGGTGCGTTGCGGGCCGGTTCCGGCCCGGAACCAGTGTGCGCGCAGCCGCGGCCGGGTGGGAGGTACAACCAGGACACCCCTGTGCCCGCGGACGGGCGCGTCGCGGCGTTCTGCTCGCTCAGGCGAGCCGGGCGAGCCGCTGCCCGGCGATCGTGGCGAAGCGCAGTGGGTCGGCGAGGGCGTCGTCGGGCTCGCCGGTGGTCTGCGTCGCGAGCACGGTGAGCGACGCTGCGGCCGCGTAGTCGTCGAGCGGGGCCTCGATCGCGCCGGCGACGAGCATCGAGCGGGCTCCGGGAGCGTGCGCCGCGGTCAGGTCGCGGACCACCGAGGGCACCTTGCCGACGGCGCTCTGCTCGTCGAAGCACCCTTCGCCGCTGATCACCACGTCGGCACCGTTCGCTCCACCGGCCCCGTTCACGTCGGACCCCTCGAGCAGCGCCGGCAGCCCGAGGACCTCGGCGACGGCCGCGGCGCCACCGGCGAGCGTGGCGCCCCACACCAGCAGGCCGAACCCGACACCGCCGGCGGCTCCGGCGCCCGGGGTGTCCGGGTCGACGTCGGGGAACCGCGCGGCCCAGGTGGCGAGCCGGTCGTCGAAGGACGCCACACAGTCGGGCGTGATGCCCTTCTGCGGGCCGAAGACGGCGGCGGCACCGGTCGGACCGAGCAGCGGAGAGGTCACGTCGGTGAGCACGGTGACGCCGAGCGGGGGGAGTGCCCGGAGGCCGTCGGTGCTGTTCGCGGCTCCTTCGCTGTCGAGTCCGAGCGCCTCGAGCACCGGACGCCCGCCGTCGGTGGACGCGCTGCCCCCGATGCCGAGCACGAGCCCCGTGGCACCGGCGTCGAGCGCGGCGGCGATCGCCTCGCCGAACCCGCGGCTCGTCGCCGTCTCCGGCATCGGTGCGTCGAGCAGGGGGAGGCCGCTCGTCGCCGCGAGCTCCACCACCGCGCGGCCGTCGGGCAGCCGCAGCCAGTGGGTGTCGACCGGCGTGCCGGCCGGCCCGGTGACGGTGACGGGGACCCGGACTGATGCGGGGACGGCGGTCTCGAAGGCGTCGAGCGTGCCCTCGCCGCCGTCGGCCATCGGGACGAGCACCACGTCGTCGTCGGGGCGTTCGGTCAGCCAGCCGGCACGGACCGCCGCAGCGATCGACGCCGCCGTCGCGGTGCCCTTGAACGAGTCCGGAGCCACGATGATGCGCACGGCTCCCACCGTAGCGGCCGGTCGCGAGACGCCGGCGTGTGCAGAACACGCCGGCGTGTGCGCGGGTGTGAGGCGCCGGTGTGCGCGCAGGACGCCGCGTCGTCCGCGAGACGCCTCCGGATTCGGCGGCGTCTCGACGACATGACGGCGTCGAACGAACACGCCGGCGTCTCGCGAACGACCGCGCGCTGGCGTCAGGGCGCGGGCACCGGCTCCGGCAGGGCGAAGCGCGGGTGGGGCACCCCGCCCGTCGCGAGGTCCGCGAGCATCTCGCCGAGCAGCGGCGCGAACTTGAAGCCGTGCCCCGAGAACCCCGTCGCCACCGTGAGCGGCCCGACCCGGTCGATGACGAAGTCCTCGTCGGGGGAGTTGTCGTACAGGCAGCTGATGAACGTCGGTTTCGTCGCGTCGACCCCCGGCACGTACCGCGCGACGTACGCCTGCAGTCGCTCGGCCTCGGCCGGCACGGGCACGAAGTCCCGGTGGTCCGGGTCGACGACCGGCCCGGTGCCGTGGAACCCGACCTTGACGCCCTCGCCCGGCGTCAGCAGCCCGTACACGTCGTCGCCGTCGGCCCAGTGCACGAAGCTCGGCCAGGCCGCGTCCGGCAGGTGGCTGGGGAAGTGGGCTGGCTGCTCCTGGGTCACGCGGATGGCCGGGAGGCCCGCCCCGCGTCCGGCGAGCAGCTCGCCGACCAGCGTGGGGGCCCACGAGCCCACCGCGGCCACCACGGACGCGGTGCGGACCGCGCTGCCGTCGGACAGCGTCACGGTGACGTCGTCACCGTGGTCCTCGAGCCCGGTGACCCGGGTGTCGAACCGCAGGTCGGCGAGACCGGTCGCTTCGGCGAGCGTGAGGAACACCTCGATCGTCCGCTCGGAGCGGATGCGTCCGGCCGACGCGTGGGTCAGCACGTGCCCCTCGAACGCGATGCCGGGCCAACGTGCTGCCGCCTGGTCCGGTGTGAGCGACTCGTGGGGGATGTCCGCGTCGGCGAGGGCCGCGGCGATCGCGTCGACGACCTCGGGTCGACCGTGGTCGACGGCACCCGTGCGGACGATGAGCTCTTCGCCGGCAGCGGCCTCGAGCGCTTCCCACAGCGCCAGTGCCCGCGTGGTCAGCGCGACGTACTCCGGGTCGGCGTAGCCCTGCCGGAAGATCCGGGTCGCACCGTGCGAGGAACCGAGGTGGTGGCCGCGGGCGTGCTGTTCCACGAGCAGAACGTGCTCGCCGCGGGCGGTGAGGGCGTACGCGGTGGCAGCGCCGACGACCCCGGCACCGATGACGACCACGGGTGCGGTGTGTTCGGGGGAACCGGAGGAGGAGGACATGCGGCGAGCGTACGTCCGACGGAGCGAGTGACGGGAATCGAACCCGCGCTACCAGCTTGGGAAGCTGGAGTTCTACCATTGAACTACACTCGCGCGCCCCGCAGAACGGGACTCGGCAAGCCTAGCGGATTCTCGCCTGGAAGCCAGCCGACCGCGCACCGTACGCCGTCTCGCGGGCGCGTGTCGCGCCTCCCGAGTCTCCGCTGTGAGGGTGGGCGCCTGACGGACAGGTGTCGCCCCCGTGTGTACCGTCCAGGGAGTTCCAGCCCCGAACCGAGGAGGACCCGGATGGTCAGGCATCCCCTCATCGACGACGTGGTCGGCTCGGCGATCGTGGTCGAGTCCGCCTCGCCCGTCGTGTGGCTGACCGATGCGCTCGCCTCGCTGCTCCGCCGGTCGGCGGACGCCGGACGGACGGTCGTGCTCCGCACCGGCCGGGCCGCGGCGATCACCCCGGCGCTCCGTCATGCGCTCGGCGCGTACGGCGCCGCGTGGGCGGTGTCCGACTTCGACGGCACGCTGCGTGACGGCCGGACCGGCGTCGCCGCATCGGACATCGAGGACTTCGTGCACCGCGGCCCCGAACTCGTGGGCACCCCGTCGCCCGAGCACCCCGTCTCGGCCGACTCGGTGCGACAGATCAGCATCGACCTGACCCTGCGCCACCACCCCGGCCGTGCGGTCGACATGGGCTCCGCGATCGAGGCGCTGTGCCACACCGTCGGCACCTGCCCGACCCGGTGGGGCACCGCCGAACCGCTCACCGTGCCGTGGGACCGCTGGGTCGTCACGCAGTACGCGAAGCACGAGGCACCCGGCATCTCGACCTCGTACGCCGTCGGCGAGGGGTTCTCCGCGACGATGACCGCGCACCTGGTCGGCGGGGTCGTCGTCGAGACGATGTCCGCCGTGCTCACCGTGCCCGAGGAGAACACCGACCCGGGGCTGGCGAACCGGATGTTCGACGCCGTGCAGCGGGTCGCCGACCAGGTCGTCCCCGTGTTCGGCGTCGTCATGCAGCGCCGCGGCGACGCGGACCACCTGGTGCGGGCCGTCTCGCACGGCGAGCCGTCGCCGCTCGCCGTCGTCGTGGGGCCCGAGGCCGCCGGCTTCCTGGACCGCGACGGCGTCTGGCCGCCACCGCGCACCACGACCGCGACCTTCGCAGCCGGCTCAGGCTCGGCCGCCCGTCCGGATGCCGACGCGGCTGACGACGGCGGCATGATCGTCCGCTTCGAGGACGGCTGGGAAGCGCTCGAGTCGTTCCTCGACCGCATCGACGAGGACCGCTTCCTGCAGCTGGTCGGCGGCGCACCGCTCGACCCCGCGCACGACGAGGGCACGCTCGACGGACACGTCCGCGACGACCGGATGGTGGGCGGTCAGGGTGCCGCGTGACGTCACCATCCTCTGCCGCCAGCCGGTGGAGACGCGCGAGGTGGCGGAGGCGCTCCTGCTGCACGACGAGACCTGGGGTGTCCGGGCGCTCGACGACGGCCCGATGATGCAGGTCTGCCGGGACGCCACCCACCCGGTGATCACCGTGCTCGGAGTCCGCCGGGTGGACTCCTTCGACGAGGTCGAGCGGATCCTGCCGGACGCCCCGACCCTGGCGACGCCGCTGTGGTGGGTCGACACCGTGACCCCCGCCGGCCCCGACGGGGAATCGGGGATCTCGGCCGCCCTCGAGGCCGCGATGGACCTCGACGCGGTCTGCATCGTCCACGGGGACTGACGGGAACCGCGCCCGCCGTGTGACCGGTGCTGCGGGTCAGTCCCGCTTGCTCATCGCCGCCAGGCGCTCGTTGTAGGCCTTCAGGTCGGCGTCACCGTCGCGGTCGGCCTTGCGGTCGAGGCGCTTCGCGTCGCGCTTGTCCGAGCGCATCCAGTTCCGGACGACGAGCAGGGCCACGAACACCATCGGGAGCTCCGAAGCGCCCCAGGCGATGCCGCCGCCGGTGTGCTGGTCGTCGAGCAGTGCGGCGTCGTTCGTCTGGCCCAGTGCGTGGAACCAGTCGATCGCGAACACCGACTGCGACGTCATGACCGCGACGCCGAAGAACGCGTGGAACGCCAAGGTGGCCAGCAGGGTGATGATGAGCATCGGGTACGGCGGGCGCTGGGGGCCCGGATCGACGCCGACGAAGACCCAGAAGAACAGGTAGCCGCTCAGGACGAAGTGGATGATCATCGCGACGTGCCACTCGTGCGACTGCATCGCGGCCTGGTACGCCGGCGTGAAGTAGAACACCACGAGGGACCCGGCGAAGATGATCCCCGCGACGGCGGGCTTGCCGAGGAACTGCATCCAGCGGGAGTGCACGAAGAGCATGAGCCACTCGCGGGCGCCGCGTGAGCCGTCGTTCCGGACCGGCAGGGTGCGGAGCGCGAGCAGCACCGGGCCACCGAGCACGAGCGGCAGCGGGACGAACATCATCAGCAGCATGTGCTGGAGCATGTGCGACGAGAAGTGGATCATGCCGTACACGGCAGGGCCGGCCGACGTGGTCCAGATGAACAGGGCGCAGCCGATCAGCCAGGCGATGGTGCGGCCGACGGGCCAGGCGTCGCCGCGCTTCCGGAGCTTGCGTACCGCCAGCAGGTACCAGACGGCCCCGACGACGGCCAGGCCGAGCCACACCCAGTCGATGTGCCACTGGGTCAGGTACGTCTGCGTGGTCTGCGCCGGCGGGAACGGGAACCCGATCAGGCCGGAGCGGGTGTCCTCGCCCGTCGCCGGGGTCTGCGGGATCGGCGGCTGCGAGCGGGACACGGCGACCGAGACACCGATGGCCACGGCCATGAACACGATCTCGGCCAGGGCGAACCGGGTGAACAGGCGGCGGTCGAGCGGCGCGCGGAGGAGCCCGGGCACGAGCTTCCGGCGCTGCACGATGCCCGCGACGCCGAGCAGCACGAGGATGAGCGCCTTGACGGTGATGAGCCATCCGTACGTCGTCGTGAACAGGTCGAGCGGACCGGTCAGGCGCAGCGACGCGTTGACGATGCCGGAGAACGCCACGGCCCCGAACGACCAGCCGGCGAGCGTCGAGTACCGGGCGATCACACGTCCGGTCGCGCCCTTGGTGCGGGTGCGGAGCAGGACCACGGCGACCAGGCCACCGGCCCACACGCACACCCCGACCAGGTGGATCGCGAGCGAGTTCACCGCGTTCGCGTGCTCGAGCGACCCGGCCGCGTGGCCGGACAGGGCCAGGGGGAGCAGGGCGAACAGGCCGATCACGGTGGCGAACGCCAGGGTCGTCACCCGGGTGGCGAAGGCGGCGACCACCGTGGCGACGAGGATCGCGGCTGCCGAGACCACGAGCGCCTGGCCGATCTCGACCTGGAACGCGAAGAGCATGAAGTTGCGGGCGAACACCGGGCTGGTGAGCGGGACACCGAGGGTGTTCGCACCGGTCAGGACGATGCTCACCGCGGCAGCCAGGAACCAGACGGCGCCGGTCGCAGCAGCCCACCGGGTCGCACGGTGCTGCACGCTGGACAGGGCGCCGTGGTCCTTCTTCTGCGCGGGCAGCGCGAACGCCGCGACGATGAGGAGCCCGATGGTCAGCGCCGCCATCGTGTCGTGCACGACCCGGGCGATCGGCAGGCCGTACTCGACGACGTCTCCGGCGGAGACCAGCTGCTGACTCGCGCTGAAGGCACCGGTGATCGTCAGCCCGAGGATCGAGCACGCGACGGCCAGCGGGATCGCGATGACGAGGACCGTCGCGACGGTGGACGAACGCCCGGTGGTGGGGGCGGCGTCCGGCGCTGACCCCGTGGGCTGGGTTTCGGGTGACGTGACGGTCATGACCGTCCAATCGTAGGCGTGTCGGCTGGACGGCGGCCCCTCGGATGCGCGCTCAGACCCGCCGTTCCCAGATGCCCTCGCAGCCGACGCCGACGAACCCGACGGCCTCGTTCACGTCGAGCATGTGGCGGTTCTCCTCCGCGTTGAACGTGATGGCCGAGGGGCGCCCCGGGAACCGCCGCTCGAGCTCCTGGATCCCGACGACCTTGAGCAGCCAGCCGAGCCGGTGGCCGCGGTGCTCGCGGAGCACCAGGGTGTCCCACTGCTGTGCCGGCCGTGCGGGGTCGTCCGGCACGGACAGCTGCGTGAAACCGGCCAGGGTGGTCGTGGGTAGGTGCTCGACGGCCACGGTGAGCAGGGCGCGCGGTGCCCGGGCGAGCTCGTCCTCGTGCTCCCGGAGTCGTTCGGCGGTCCAGACGTCCTCGGGCTCCTCCATGTCCCCGGCGGGCGCGTCGGTGCTCATCCGGGTCTCGAGCAGGGCGATGCCGTCGAGCCACTGCTCCGGCGTCCGACCGGTCCAGGCGTGCACGCGGTACTCCGGCCCGGCAGCAGCAGACGCCCGCTCGTGCAGTCCGCGCACCACGGATGCGTCGGCGGGCAGCGGGAGTCGGCTGATCCGGTTCACCTGGCCGAAGTGCCAGCCGCGGGCGGTCAGGAACCGCACCCCGGCCTCGTCCTCCGGGACGGCGCCGAACCCCGTCGGGGCCTGCACGTACCCGGGCCCGGACGCGGGCCCGACCTGCCGCGAGACGGCGTACGTCTTCCACTGCGTGCGGCCGTCGGCGCGGGCCATCGACTCCAGGTGGTCGGCGAGCAGCGTCCCGACACCGCGGCGCTGGTGCTCGGGGTCGACGCCGACCGACAGCCAGCAGTTGGTGGTGCCGGGCTCCTGCTTCGTGTCGTACGAGCCCGCACCGACCACGGTGCCGCGGTCGTCGCGGGCGACGACGAGCCGGCTCGGGGCACCTGGCTCGCGGCACAGCGGCAGGTACTCCTCCGGCGTCCAGGCCAACTCGTGCAGCCCGTGCACGGCGGCTTCGGCGCCGTCGGACACCGCGAGCCACTCGGCGAAGGTCGCGACGGTCGCCGGGTCGTCGTCCATGGTGGCGGGCACCGTGATCTCGTCGACGGTGTACGTGGTCATCACTGCTCCGAACGCCGCCCGCCCGGGTGCTGGGCAGCCTGGCAGCATACCGGCGCGACGCCCGCTGCCGCTAGGCTTCGTCCGTGCTGCTCTCCGACCGCGACATCACCGCCCAGCTCGCCGAAGGCCGGATCGGCCTCGACCCGTACGACGCCTCGCTCGTGCAGCCGTCGAGCATCGACGTCCGGCTCGACAAGTTCTTCCGGCTGTTCGACAACCACAAGTACCCGCACATCGACCCCGCGGTGGACCAGCCCGACCTGACCCGCCTGGTCGAGACCGACCCGGACGAGGCGTTCGTGCTGCACCCGGGCGAGTTCGTCCTGGGCTCCACGTTCGAGGTCGTGACGCTGCCCGACGACATCGCCGCTCGGCTCGAGGGCAAGAGCTCGCTCGGCCGCCTCGGCCTCCTGACCCACTCGACCGCGGGCTTCATCGACCCCGGGTTCTCCGGGCACGTGACGCTCGAGCTGTCGAACGTCGCGACCCTGCCCATCAAGCTGTGGCCGGGGATGAAGATCGGACAGCTGTGCTTCTTCCAGCTGTCGAGCCCGGCCGAGAAGCCCTACGGTTCCGCCGAGTACCAGTCCCGCTACCAGGGTCAGCGCGGCCCGACCGCGTCGCGCTCGGCGCAGAACTTCCACCGGGCGGACGTCTCCGACCCCCGCTGAGCGTGCGCCGCTCCGGCGGCGGACGAAATGTTGGATGCTGTGTATCGTTGCAGCATGTCCGCTGTTCCCCCACGGTCCGCCCCGCCGCTGTCGGCCGCGGTGCTCATCCGCGACGCCCGTGAACGCGCCGAACTGACCCAGGTCCAGCTCGCCCAGCGCGCCGGCGTCACGCAGAGCGTCATCAGCACCTACGAGAACGGTCGGCGCGAACCGTCGCTCGCAGCCCTGCAGCGGATGCTCCGCGCGGCGGGCTTCACGACGACGATCGACCTGCAGCCGGTCGAGGAACCCCCGCCGCTCCTCGAGCGCGTGGTCGCGGCCCGGCAGGACCTCCTCGAGATCGTGCAGCGGTTCGGCGGGCGGAATCCCCGCATCTTCGGCAGCGTCGCCCGGGGTGAGGACGGTCCGGACAGCGACGTCGACCTGATGGTCGACGTCGACGCGGGGCTCGGCATCTTCGCGCTGATGCGCATCCAGGACGCCGCCGAACGGTTGCTCGGGGTCCGGGTCGACGTGGTCGACGCCGCGGGCATGCGCCCAGGGGTCGTCCGGACCGCGGTGCCGCTGTGAGTGCCCAGCCCGGCGGTGTCCGCCGTGCCGTGGCCGACCGCCTCGACGACGTCATCCGGGCGTGTGAGGCGATCCGGCGCTACATCGACGACGAGCGGGTGCCCGAAGACCTGGTGCACGACGCGGTCCGGATGCGCCTGGTCGAGATCGGTGAGGCGGTCCGGGTGCTCCCCGCCGGGGTCACCGCGAGCGAGCCCGGCATCCCGTGGTCGCGCGTGTCCGACCTGGGGGAGCGGCTGACCCGGCGGTACTTCGACACGACGCGTGCGCTCGTGTTCGGCACCGCCCGCACCGACGTGCCGCACCTCGCCGACGCCGCGCGCCGGTTGCGCGCTGCCCACCCCTGACGGACGCGGGCGCGGACCGGACGCGGCCACGTGCCCTGGGTGGACCACACGGCGGACTGGAGGCACGGATCACGACGTGCACCGAGCCTCCCGTCCGCCGTGTGGCCGGCCCCCGGACGACGCAGGACGGCCCCGTCTCGCCGAGGCGAGACGGGGCCGTCCGTGGTGCTGGGGAGATCAGCCCTTCTTGGCGAGCTCCTCGAGGGTGTCGTTGCCCTTGTAGGCCTCGACGGCGTTGTCCTTGGTGACCAGGACCGGCGTGAGCTCGATCGCGGGGACCGTCTTCTTGCCGTTGTAGTTGTTCGTCTTGTCCATCGTCGTGTCGGGCTTGTCGCCCTTCGACAGCGTGGAGACGAGGTCGACGGCCGCCTGGGCCTCCTTCGACGTGTCCTTGAAGATCGTCGAGTACTGCGTGCCCTTCATGATGAGCGGGATGGACGCGGTCTCCGAGTCCTGGCCCGTCACGACGGGGTTGTCCTTGCCGGCGGCCTTGGTCGCGGTGAGGATCGCACGGGCGAGAGTGTCGTTCGGCGACAGGACGCCGTCGAGCTCGGTGTCACCCGTGTAGTACTGCGAGAGCAGGTCGGTCATGCGCGACTGGGCCTTCTGCGCGAGCCAGCCCTGCGTGACGACCTTCTGGAACGTGGTCTGACCGGAGACGACCTTGATCGTGCCGTCGTCGATCTTCGGCTGCAGGACGTCCATCGCACCGTTGAAGAACACGGTCGCGTTGGCGTCGTCCGGCGAACCGGCGAAGAGCTCGACGTTGTACGGCTTGTCGCCCTTCTTCTCCTCGAGGCCCTTGAGCAGCGCCTCGGCCTGGAGCTGGCCGACCTTGAAGTTGTTGAACGCCACGTAGTAGTCGACGTTCTTCGTGTTCAGGATGTTGCGGTCCCAGGCGATGACGACGGCGCCACGGTCCTTGGCGGACTTGACCTGCGCGGTCAGCTGCGAACCGTCGGCGGCACCGATGATGACGGCCTTGGCGCCCTTGGTGATCATGCCCGAGATCTGCGACTGCTGGTCGGGGACCGGGTTGCCGGCGTTGGCGTACTGGATGTCGGCCTTGAAGCCGGCGTCCTCGATCGACTTCTTGAACGCGGCACCCGCGAGGACCCAGTTCTGCGAGGTCTTGGCCGGCAGGGCGACGCCGATGAGGTCGCCCTTCTTGATGCTGCTGGTGCTGCCGGCGTCGTCGGACGAGCCGCGTGCCGAGCAGCCGCTGAGGGCGAGGCCCGCGATGAGCGCCAGGCTGAGGCCGGCGACGATCTTCTTGCGCATGTGAGTGCTTTCTCTTCGTTGAGGAGGTGTGGGGCCGGAGCCCCGCTGTGGGGAGGGGTGGACTAGGGGAGGGTGATCTTGTCCGGCTGGTCCTCGATGGACCGCGGCTGCTGGGCGGCCACCGTGTTCTGCTCGGTGTCCTTCCGCTGGAACTGCCGCATCATGCCCCCGATGAGGGACGGACGACCCTGCGACTTCGAGTAGACGTCGAAGGCGACGGCGACGAGCAGGACCAGGCCGCGGATGATCTGCACCTGGTTGGACTCGAGGCCCATGAGCTGCAGACCGTTCGACAGCAGCGCCATCACGAGACCACCGATGATCGAGCCGGAGATCGTGCCGACACCACCGGCGACCGCTGCACCACCGACGAACACGGCGGCGATCGCGTCGAGCTCCCAGCCGGTGCCGTCTGCGGGGCCCGAGGCGCCGGAGTAGGCGACGAACACCATGCCGGCGATCGCGGCGAGGACCGACATGTTCATCATGACGAAGAAGTTGACCTTCTTCGCGGAGACACCGGACAGGACCGCTGCGTTGGCGTTGCCACCGACGGCGTAGACCTGGCGACCGAAGATCGTGTTCTTCGTGACGAAGCCGTAGACGATGGTCAGGATGCCGAGGATGATCGCGACGATCGGGACCGAGGTGCCGACCGGACCGGCGCCGAACAGGTACGTGGCGACGAGCGTGACGGCGACCAGGATGCCGGTGCGGACGATCGAGACCCACAGCGGCGGGACCTCGGCCTGCATCTTCCGACGGCGGGCACGGCCACGGACCTCGATGATGATGAGCGCGAGGATCGTGACGAGGCCGATGAGCAGCGTGCCGTTGCTGAAGCCGAAGTCGGGGCCGAAGTCACCGAGGAAGCCGGCGCCGATCGGGGTGAAGGCGTCCGGGACGGGGACCGACGTCGAGTTGCCGATGATCTGGTTCACACCACGGAAGATGAGCTGACCGGCCAGTGTCACGATGAAGGCCGGGACCTTCACGAACGCGACCCAGAAGCCCTGCCACGCACCGATCAGGGCGCCGCACGCGAGACCCAGGATGATGGCGGCCCACACCGGGAAGTCCCACACGGCCATGGACTGCGCCACGACGATGCCGACGACCGCTGCGACCGACCCAACCGACAGGTCGATGTGCCCCGCGATGATGACCATGACCATGCCGAGCGCCAGGATCAGGATGTAGGAGTACTGCAGGAACAGGTTGATGACGTTGGTCGGCTCGAGGATGAGCCCGTTCGTCGTGATCGAGAAGAAGATCAGCAACACGATGAGGGCGATGATCATGCCGTACTGGCCGATGCTGTTGCCCTTGCCGAAGAGCAGTTTCAGGTTGTTCATGAGGCGGTGGCGCCCTTCCGCGCGGAGGTCATGCTGCGCATGAGCGATTCGGGATCGGCCTGGTCGGCCGGGAGGTCAGCGGTGATCTGGCCCTCGAAGATGGTGTAGATCCGGTCGGAGAGACCGAGGAGTTCGGGGAGCTCGGACGAGATGAGGATGATGCCCTTCCCCTCGGCCGCGAGCTGCTGGATGATCCCGTAGATCTCGAACTTGGCGCCCACGTCGATGCCGCGGGTGGGCTCGTCGAGGATCAGGATGTCCGGGTCGGTGAACATCCACTTGGACAGGACGACCTTCTGCTGGTTGCCACCAGAGAGCTTGCCGACGTTGTCCTCGACGCTCGGCACCTTCGTGCGGAGCATCTTGCGGTACTTCTCGGCGACCGAGTACTCCTCGAGCGAGTCGACGACACCGAGCTTCGAGATCTTCCGCAGGTCGGCGGCGACCGTCGAGCGCTTCACGGTGTCGAGCAGGTTCAGGCCGAGCGCCTTGCGGTCCTCGGAGACGTAGCCGAGGCCGTTCTCGATCGCCTGCTGGACGTTCGTGACCTTGATCTCGCGGCCGTCCTTGATGATCTGGCCGTCGAGCCAGGTGCCGTACGAGCGACCGAACAGGCTCATCGCGAGCTCGGTGCGTCCGGCGCCCATCAGGCCGGCGAAGCCGACGATCTCACCGCGGCGGACGTGGAAGTTCGAGGCCTTGCAGACCAGACGCGACGAGTCGAGCGGGTGCTGCACGGTCCAGTTGCGGACCTCGAAGAAGGTCTCGCCGATCTTCGGGGTGCGGTCGGGGAAGCGCGACTCGAGCGAGCGGCCGACCATGCCGCGGATGATGCGGTCCTCGTTGACGCCGTCCGCCTTGACGTTGAGCGTCTCGATGGCCTTGCCGTCGCGGATGATCGTGATCTCGTCGGCGATCTGCTCGATCTCGTTGAGCTTGTGGCTGATGATGATGCTCGCGATGCCCTTGGCCTTCAGCCCGACGATCAGGTCGAGCAGGTGCTGCGAGTCGTTCTCGTTGAGCGCGGCGGTCGGCTCGTCGAGGATCAGGAGCTTGACGTCCTTGTGCAGGGCCTTCGCGATCTCGACGAGCTGCTGCTTGCCGACACCGAGGTTCTTGATCTGCGTGTCCGGGTCGTCGGCCAGGCCGACGCGGGCGAGCAGGTCCTGCGCACGGAGCTGCGCGGCGGTCCAGTCGATGCGCCCGAAGCGGCCAGGCTCGTTGCCGAGGAACAGGTTCTCGGTGATCGAGAGCTCCGGGATGAGCGCCAGCTCCTGGTGGATGATGACGATGCCGGCCTGCTCGGACTGCTTGATGTTCGAGAAGCGGACTTCCTCGCCCTCGTAGACGATCTCGCCGCTGTAGGTGCCGTACGGGTAGACGCCCGACAGGACCTTCATCAGGGTCGACTTGCCGGCGCCGTTCTCGCCGCAGATCGCGTGGATCTCGCCGGCGCGGACGCTGAGGGAGACGTCGGCCAGCGCCTTCACACCAGGGAACTCCTTGGTGATCGAGCGCATCTCGAGGATCGTCTCGGGTGCGGTGATCGACCGGGTCTCGAGGCCGGTGTCGATCGGGGTTGACGCCACAGTGCATCTCCTTCTGCCGCTTCGGTGCGGCAGTGTGTTCGGGTGGTTCTGCTGCGGCAGCGAAAGCACAGGGGGCCTGTGTGGACTTCGTTGTCGCGTCCGGATCCGGCTCGGTGTGACGCTCATGTGAACGGTCACATCGGCTGGACGGAGGCAATTTACGCACAGCCTCGGTGCGGCTGTCAATTCGGATTGGTCGCGTTTTCGTAACGGCGTGCGTGATCCGGAGGGAACGTCCCCCGGGTTGGGGTCAGGGGGCTCCGGAGCGCGCGTTTCGTTGCGCGGAACCGCATGCGCGGACGGGAGGCCCGTGGCGGGCCCGCCACGGGCCTCCCGTCCGCTCGGTGGTCGCGTCCGGAGCCGCGCTCGCCTTGTCGGAGCGGGTGTGCCTGGCGCTTCCGGGCGTCCCTGGTCGGACGTTCGTGGCAGGTACGCCCGTTCGTGCCAGGTGCTCCGGGGTGGCCGGGTGGTTCCGGGCGTACCTGGTCGTTTCGGGCGTACCTGGTCGGAAGTTCGTGGCAGGGATGCCCGTTTGTGGCAGGTACGCCGGCGTGGCCGGTTGGTTCCGGGTGTACCGAGACGTTTCGGGTGTACCCAGTCATTCCGGGCGTACCTGGTGTCTTCGGGCGTACCTGGTCGGAAGTTCGTGGCAGGTACGCCCGTTTGTGGCAGGTACTCCGGGGTGGCCGGTTGGTTTCGGGTGTACCGAGACGTTTCGGGTGTACCCAGTCATTCCGGGCGTACCTGGTGTCTTCGGGCGTACCTGGTCGGAAGTTCGTGGCAGGTATGCCCGTTTGTGGCAGGTACTCCGGGGCGCCGGGTGGTTCCGGGCGTACCGGGTGTTTCCGGGCGTACCTGGTCGGACGTCCGTGGCAGGTACCCCGGGGCGCCGCGGCCCGAGGTGCGTCAGCGCGTACGGGGCGCGCTGGTGGAGGCGCGCACGACCAGCTGCGGGACGATGTCGATCGGCCGGAGCAGTTCGCCCTCACTCGGCAGCAGCAGGTCCACGCAGCGACGCCCGAGCTCGGCGAAGTCGACCTGCACCGTCGTGAGCGGTGGCCAGAAGTGCTTCGCCTCCGGGATGTCGTCGTAGCCGACCACGGACAGGTCACCCGGGACGTCGAGCCCGTACGAGCGCGCTGCGTGCATGACGCCGAGCGCCATCTGGTCGTTCGAGCAGAAGATCGCGGTGCAGTCCCGCCACCGCAGCAGCTCGCGGCCGGCGTGGTAGCCGAAGTCGGCGGTCCAGTCGCCCAGGATCGGCGGGGTGACGGCCATGTCGCGGTCGGACATCTCGCGCAGGAACCCCTGCATCCGGGCGTCGGCCTCGATCCAGTCCTGCGGTCCGGCGATGTGCCGCACGTACTCGTGCCCCAGGTCGAGCAGGTGCGCGGTGGCCAGTCGTGCGCCCTCCATCTGGTCCACCCACAAGGCCGTCGGGTCCTCGCCGACGCTGGCGCGCATGGTGACGTAGGGGGTGCGGATGCCGAGCTCCGCGATCAGGTCGAAGACCCGCTGCTGGGGTGCGATGACGACGATGCCCTCGACGTCGAGGTCGAGCAGGTGCCCGAGTCCCTCGCGCACGGCGGCATCGGTCGCCTCGGCGATGTTCGCCGTCGTGACCGAGTAGCCACGGAGCATCGCGGCGTCCTCGATCGCCTGCAGTGCCACGGCGGGACCGTAGTGGGCGCGGCGGGCCGTCAGGACGCCGATCGTGTGGGTCCGGCTCGTGACCAGGGCGCGTGCGGCCCGGTTCGGCCGGTACTGCAGCTGCTCCATGGCCGCCAGGACCTTGTCGCGCGTCTCGGCCCGGATCGCGTCCGAGTTGTTCAGCACCCGCGAGACGGTCTGGTGCGAGACGCCCGCGATCCGTGCGACGTCACGGATGCTGGGCGAACGCGGTTGCTGTGTCCGCGATGACGCCATTGCTGCTCGTTTCCGCCCGGGTGTCGTGGCACATCGATGTGCACGTTCACATCCGGGCCAGATCATTATGCACGTCCGGCGGATCGGCGCCACCTGTGCGCCGATCCGCCGTCTGCTCAGAGCCAGTTGCGCTTGCGGAAGATCGCCCAGAGCACGCCCATCAGCAGGAGCATGCCGAGGATCGCGACCGGGTAGCCGTAGTGCCAGTGCAGCTCGGGCATGTGGTCGAAGTTCATCCCGTAGACACCGGCGATCAGGCCGGGCGCGAACAGGATCGCCGCCCACGACGAGATCTTCTTGACCTCCTCGCCCTGGCGGTGTGCTGCCCGGGCGAGTTGCCGGCTCTCCTCGCCCTGGGCCAGGCTCGCGCTGGTCATCCGGCGCATCGCCTCGTTCTGCTCCTGCGACACCAGGGTGGCGTGCAGGGTCAGGGCGTTCTCGAGCAGGGCGCGGAACGAGTCGACCCGCTCGGTGACACGGAGCGCGTGGTCGTGCACGTTGCGGAGCCGGTGCTGCACGTCGTCGTCCACGCCGTACTTGTCGGCACCGCGGAGCAGCCCCGTGACCATCGCCGGCACCGGGGTGGTAGCCCGCTGGAACGCGAGGACCTCGCTGAGCAGCTGGTAGATGCGCTTCGAGACTCCGGGGTCGACCTGCCCGGCGAACAGCTGGTCCTCGATGGCGTCGATCTGCTCCTGCAGGACCTGGACGACGGGGCCGTAGCCGTCGACGACCTCGTCGAGCACGGCCGCGGTCACGGCCTCGGACCCCTTCGCCAGGAACTCCGGGTCTGCCTCGACCTGTGCCCGCAGCACCGCCAGGTCGGGTCGGGCGGCGTGCCGGACACTCACGACGAAGTGGTCGCCGACGAACAGGTGCACCTCGCCGAACTCGACGGTGCCCTCGGACGGGTCGAACCAGGCCGGCCGGAGCACCAGGAACAGGGTGTCGCCGTAGCGCTCGAGCTTGGCGCGCTGGTGTCCCTTGCGGGCGTCCTCGACGGCGTTCTCGTGCAGGTCGAACTCGTCGGCTACGGCCTCGAGCTCGCGCGGGTCGGGCCGGAGCAGCCCGATCCACGTCAGGTCGCCACGAGCCGGGCGCGACAGGGTCGACGGAGACTCCACGCGGCGTCCCCGGACGTAGATCGCGTTGTCGATCAGTGCCATGTGCGTGCTCCTTCGGTGGGGAGCAGGCGGGCGCGATGGCGCCCCGGAGTCGATCCGGGGCGGGGCAGGGTCAGCGAGCGGGCGCGACGACCGACAGGGGCGGCCGGCCCGATCGAGGATGGTCACCCGACATCGCGCCTCACCTGCCCTTCTCGTCTCGTCGTGCGGCGCCCAGAGCGCTGCCGACGGTCGAGCGTACGCCTGCGGCACGGGTCGGACAACCCGTCGCGGCAGGCGCAGGAGCGTCAGCGCGTGACGTGCAGCCCGGCGGTCTCGAGTTCGGCGAGCTGCCACCCGAGCCACGGGCTCCAGGCGAACGGCGCGCCGGCGACGGCCTGCCTGAGAGAGTCCTCGGACACCCATGCCCACTCGGCGACCTCGTCGTCGGCGGGCGCCGGGGTGTCGTCGGTCACGGCACGGAAGACGGGGCAGACCTCGTTCTCCACGATGCCCGAGGCGTCGACCGCGCGGTACCGGAACTCCGGCAGCACGACCTCGACGTCGCGCACGGTGATGCCGAGCTCGCGAGAGGCACGACGGCCGATGGCGTCCTCGAAGGACTCGTCCGGACCGGGGTGGCCGCAGAAGGTGTTCGTCCACACCCCCGGCCAGGTCTTCTTCGACAGTGCTCGTCGGGTCACCAGGACGTCACCGTCGGTGTTCCGGACGTGGCACGAGAACGCCAGGTGCAGGGGCGTGTGGGCTGTGTGCACCGTGAACTTGTCCGCCGTGCCGATCGGGGTACGGTCGTCGGCCAGGAGCACCACGGATTCAGGGAAAGCGTTCATCTGTGTCGATAGGTTAGGCCAATGAGCGAGGAAGCGACCACCGTGCCGCACATCGACCTCGCGCTCGTCGACGACTGCCTCGAGCGCTTCTTCGCCGTGTCGTCGGCACGCGCCGAGCGCTACGGCCGACCGTCCGAAGAACTGTGGCGCGTGCTCCGCAAGGCGAGCATGGGCGGCAAGCGCTTCCGGCCCCGCATGGTCATGACCGCGTACGCCGGCATGGGCGGCACCGACGTGCACGCCGCAGCCAACGTCGCGGCAGCGTACGAACTCCTGCACACCGCACTCGTGGTGCACGACGACGTCATCGACCGCGACTGGTCGCGCCGTGGTCAGCCGAACGTCGCCGGGTCCTTCCGTGACAACGGGACGACGGGCGGCCTGCCGTTGCCGACGGCCGAGCACCGGGGGATGAGTGCCGCGGTCATCGCCGGTGACCTGGCACTCGCCGGTGCGCCCCGCTTCATCGAGGCTGCGGGCGTCGACGGCACCCGCCGCGAGCGGCTGCTCGAACTGCTCGACGAGGCCGTGTTCGCCAGCGCCGCCGGCGAGATGACCGACGTCGACCTGGCGCTCGGCGTGATGCCGACGGTGGACGAGGTCCTGGCGATGGAGCGGGCGAAGACGAGCGTGTACTCGTTCGAGGCTCCGCTGCAGTCCGGGGCCGTGCTGGCCGGCGCCGACGAGGAGATCGTCACCGCCCTCGGAGCCTTCGGACGGGAGATCGGCATCGCGTACCAGATCGTCGACGACCTGCTCGGGGTCTTCGGCGACGAGACCATGACCGGCAAGACCGTGCTGGGCGACCTGCGCGAGGGCAAGCGCACCATGCTGATCGCCTACGCGGCGACCACCGACTGCTGGCCCGACCTCGAGCCGTACCTCGGCGACCCGGACCTGACCGAGGCCCGCGCGGACGAGGTCCGTGCGACCCTGGTGTCCTGCGGTGCGCGCGGCGCCGCGGAAGCACGTGTCGCCGACCACACCGCACTCGCCCGGGCCGAGCTCGCCCGGCTGCCGTACGACCTCGCCGACCGCCTGGAGGCCCTCGTGACCGAACTCGTGGAGCGCGCCCGGTGACCCACAGCACCACCACGGCGACCGGATCCCGTCCGGCTCGCCTCCAGCTCTACGACGCCACGGCCGAGGCCGCGTCGGGGGTCGTCATCGACCGGTACTCCACGTCGTTCGGCCTGGCGAGCCGCATGCTCGCCCGCGACACGCGCGAGCACATCCGGAACGTCTACGCGCTGGTCCGCGTCGCGGACGAGGTCGTCGACGGCCCCGCGACCGAGGCCGGGCTCGACCGCGAGCTCGCCCGCACGGTGCTCGACGAGCTCGAGGCCGACACGGAACGGGCCATCGCGCTCGGCTTCTCGGTGAACCCGGTCGTCCACGCCTTCGCCCGCACGGCCCGCGCCACCGGCTTCGGCGCCGAGCTCACCGCCCCGTTCTTCGCCTCGATGCGCATGGACCTCGACCGCACCGAGCACGACGACGCCTCGTTCGACGCGTACGTGTACGGCTCGGCCGAGGTCGTCGGCCTGATGTGCCTGCGCGCGTTCGTGTACCGGGCCGGTCGGCCGACGTTCGACCAGGCCGAACTCGTCGCCGGTGCACGTGCGCTCGGCGCCGCGTTCCAGAAGGTGAACTTCCTGCGTGACCTGCACGCCGACTTCGAGGTGCTCGGTCGGTCGTACTTCCCGGGCGTCGACATCCGGTCGTTCGACGAAGCCACCAAGGACCGCCTGGTCGCCGACGTGCAGGCCGACCTCGACCACGCAGCACGCACGATCCGGCTGCTGCCGGCCGACGCCCGCAACGCCGTCGGACTCGCACACGCGCTGTTCCAGGAACTCAACGACCGACTCGCGCGCACCCCGGCGAGCCGTCTCGTCACGACGCGCGTGCGCGTCCCCAACCCGGTGAAGGTGCGCCTCGCGGCGCAGGTCCTCGCCGGACGCGCACCGCTCCGGTCGCGCGTCACCACCCACCGGCCGGGAGGCTCCTCATGACCCCGCCCCGCGCCTCCCGACCGACGACGGTCGCCACCACCACCCGGCGCAAGGTGCCCGCACGCCGCGCCGTCGTCATCGGCGGCGGCATCAGCGGCCTGGCGGCCGCCGCGCTGCTCGCACGCGACGGCTTCTCGGTGACGGTGCTCGAGCAGCGCACGCAGCTCGGCGGCCGTGCCGGTTCGTGGGAGCAGGACGGGTTCCGGTTCGACACCGGGCCGTCGTGGTACCTCATGCCCGAGGTCTTCGACCACTTCTTCCAGCTGCTCGGGACGTCGGCCGAGGCCGAACTCGACCTGGTGAAGCTCGACCCCGGCTACCGCGTCTACAGCGAGGGCCACGATGATCCGATCGACCTGCGCGCCGACGCCGAGGCCAACATCGCCTTGTTCGAGTCCATCGAGCCCGGTGCCGGCGAGCGGATGCGGAAGTACCTCGCGTCGGCCGAGGACACCTACACGATGGCCGTCCGCCGGTTCCTCTACACGAGCTTCCAGGACCTCACGAAGCTCGCCGCACCCGACGTCCTGCGTCGCCTGCCCAAGCTCGCGCGTCTGCTGCTCGAGCCGCTCTCCACCTTCGCCGAGACCGCGGTGCGCGACCGTCGCCTGTGGCAGATCCTCGGCTACCCGGCGGTGTTCCTCGGCACGAGCCCGTACGCGGCACCGAGCATGTACCACCTGATGAGCCACCTCGACCTGGCCGATGGCGTCCTGTACCCGAAGGGCGGCATCACCGAGGTGATCTCCGCCGTCGAGCGGGTCGCCCGGGCCGAGGGCGCGAAGATCATCGCCGGTGCGAAGGTCGAACGGATCGTCGTCGAGGACGGCGTCGCCACCGGGGTCGTCCACCGCGACCGCGACGGCGTGCAGCACACGGCCCCCGCCGACCTCGTGGTCAGCGCTGCCGACATGCAGCACACCGAGATGCAGCTGCTCGAGCGTGAGCACCGCACCCACGGCGCCGACCACTGGAAGAAGCGCGACCCGGGCCCGAGCGCGGTGCTCGTGTACCTCGGCATCGACGGTCCGACGCCGGGCCTGCTGCACCACACCCTGGTGTTCACCGCTGACTGGAAGGCGAACTTCGGCGCGATCTTCGGGGACGACCGGCACGTGCCGGACCCCGCCTCGATCTACGTCTGCGCCCCGTCCGAGACCGACCCGAGCGTCTCGCCGCCCGGCACCAGCAACCTGTTCATCCTGGTGCCCCTGCCCGCCGACCTGTCGATCGGCAAGGGCGGCATCGACGGTGCCGGTGACTACCAGGTCGAGCAGATCGCCGACCGTGCCATCGACGTGCTGGCCGAGCGCGCCGGGGTGCCGGACCTGCGCGCCCGCATCCGGGTCCGTCGGACGATCGGGCCGCGCGACTTCGCCGACGACCTGAACGCCTGGAACGGCTCGATGCTCGGCCCGGCGCACACCCTGAAGCAGAGCGCGTTCTTCCGCGAGAAGAACGCGTCGAAGAAGGTCGAGGGGCTGTACTACGTCGGTGCCTCGACGATCCCGGGCATCGGTCTGCCGATGTGTCTGATCAGCGCCGAGGTCCTGCTCAAGCGCATCCACGGCGACCGGAGCACCGAGCCGCTGCCGACGCCCCTCGGGGCCCCGCGGGACCGGACCGAGACCGCCTGATGCCCGGGGTCTACCTCGCCGGCCTGGTGGTGTCCCTGGTCGGCATGACCGTGCTGGACGCCCGCTTCCGGCTGTTCTTCTGGCGGGCACCGTGGCGGGCGGCGGCGGTGATGGTCGTCGGTGTCGCGTTCTTCATGGTGTGGGACGTCGCCGGTGTCGCTGCCGGGATCTTCTTCATCGGGCCGCAGAACCTGCTCACCGGGGTGCTCCTGGCGCCCGAGGTCCCGCTCGAGGAACTCTTCTTCCTGCTGCTGCTCTGCTACTCGACGATGGACCTGGTCGGCTTCGTCCGGCCCCTGGTGCAGCGGGCGACCGATCGGCGACGCGCGTGAACGGCACCGGGGCGTACGCGCTCCTGGCCCTGCCGTTCTTCGGCGTCACGGCCGTCGTGGCCGTGGTCGCCGGCATCGTCGCCGCCCGCCGGGCCCGTGCGGCGGGTCGACGGCCCGCGGTCGGGCGCCGGGTCGCGGTGCTCACGTCCGTGATCGCGGGCGTCGCGCTGCTGGTGATGACGATGGTGTTCGACAACGTCATCGTCACGCTACGGATCGTCGCCTACGACCCCTCGCTCATCAGTGGTGCGAAGATCGGTGCGATCC
Source organism: Curtobacterium sp. MCSS17_006 (assembly GCF_003234215.1). NCBI lineage: Bacteria > Bacillati > Actinomycetota > Actinomycetes > Micrococcales > Microbacteriaceae > Curtobacterium > Curtobacterium sp. MCSS17_006. The sequence continues at coordinate 49,595 of NZ_QKSO01000012.1, forward strand.
CGGTCGAGGACCTCGCCTACGCGATGTCCGCCATCGTGCTGCTGCCCAGCCTGTGGGTCCTGTTCGACCGGACGGGCGCACGCGACCGGACCGGCGCACGCGACCGGACGGGCGCGCGCACCGCGCTCGGCCCGACCACAGCACCAGCAGAGGACATGAAGTGAACGCCAGCACTGCCTCCAGGCCGTCGACCCTGCGCGCCCTGTTCGTGTCGTCGCGCCCGATCAGCTGGGTGAACACCGCCTACCCGTTCGGCGCCGCGTACCTGCTCGGCAGCGGGGTCGGCGTCGAGGGCGGCGGCGGGTTCTCGCTCGTCGCGTTCCTGGTCGGTGTCGTGTACTTCCTGGTGCCCTACAACCTGGCGATGTACGGCATCAACGACGTCTTCGACTACGAGTCCGACCTGCGCAACCCGCGCAAGGGCGGCGTCGAGGGCGCCCTGCTCGACAAGAGCGTCCACCGCACCACGCTGTGGGCCGTCGTCGTCACGAACGTCCCCTTCCTCGTCGCGCTCGTGGTGCTCGGCGCGGTCAGCGGCAACGGGCCGTGGTCGTGGCTCGTCCTGGCGATCAGCGTGTTCGCGGTCATCGCGTACTCGGCACCGGGGCTGCGGTTCAAGGAGAAGCCGTTCCTCGACTCGCTCACGTCGAGCACCCACTTCGTCTCGCCCGCGATCTACGGCCTCGCCCTGGCGGGCCCGCACTGGACCGGTGAGCTCGTCGCCGTCTGCATCGCGTTCTTCCTGTGGGGCGTGGCCTCGCACGCGTTCGGTGCCGTGCAGGACGTCCTGGCCGACCGTGCCGGCGGCATCGGCTCCGTCGCGACCGTGATCGGCGCCCGGGCCACCGTCCGCCTGGCCTTCGTCGCCTACCTGGTCGCCGGGGTCGCGCTGCTGTTCTCGGCGTTCCCCGGGCCGATCGCCGCGATCGTCGTCGTCCCGTACGCGCTCAACGTGCTGCCGTGGTGGAACATCACCGACCAGGGCGCCGAGGCCGCGAACGCCGGGTGGAAGCGCTTCCTCTGGATCAACTACCTGGCGGGCTTCATCGTGACGATGGCACTCATCGCGTACGCCTTCACGCACTGACAGACTGGACGCACGCACCGCGGCGTCCGTGGTGCGTCACCAGTCACGACGGCAGTCACGAAGGAGTGCGCGCATGAGCGTCCGGATCATCCACGTCGGTCTCGGAGGGTGGGGCGGCAACTGGGCCCGCACCGCCATCCCAGAGGTGTCGGAAGTGCAGGTGGTCGGGATCGTCGACCCGTCGGCGCCGACGCTCGAGGCCGTGCGGACCGACCTCGGGCTCCCGGCCTCCGCGGCGTTCGGGTCCTTGACCGAGGCGCTCGCCGCGGTCGAGGCCGACGCCGTCGTCATCACCGCCCCGGCCGTGACGCACGTGCCGCTCGCGCTCGAGGCCCTCGATGCCGGCAAGCACGTCCTGGTCGAGAAGCCGTTCGCCAACACCACCGACGAGGCCGTCACCGCGGTCCGTCGCGCCGAGGAGCTCGGCCTGGTGCTGCAGGTCAGCCAGAACTACCGCTGGTACCCGGCACCGCGGGTCGTGCAGGAGATGCTCGAGGCGGACGTCGTCGGCGAGGTCTCCGCGATCAACGTCGACTTCCGGCAGTGGGACAACGACCAGCCCGCCGAGACGTACCCGCACTACCGGTTCCCGCACGCGATGATCAACGACATGGCGATCCACCACTTCGACCTGCTCCGGATGATCACCGGGCAAGAGGCCGTCCGGGTCTTCGCCAAGGCCAGCTACCCCGCCTACAGCAAGTACCAGGACGAAGCGGTCGCCTCGATGATCATCGAGCTCGACGGCGGCACGGTGGTCAACTACCGCGGCAGCTGGCTGAGTCGTGGCCCGCGCACCGCCTGGGCCGGCGAGTGGAGCATCGAGGGCGAGGACGGCGAGCTCTGGTTCACGAGCCGCGACGGTGAGCCGAACGCGGTCGACGGTGACCGGGTCACCGTCCGCCGCACGCAGGACGACGTCGCCGAGCCGGTCGAGCTCCCCGTGCTCGCGCACACCGACCGCCAGGGCGGGCTGCAGGCGTTCGCCCGCTCGGTGCAGGGCGGCCCCGCCCCGGAGACGAGCGGGCGCGACAACCTGCGGAGCCTCGCGCTGATGGAGGCCGCCGGCCGCTCCGCGGCGTCCGGCCTGCCCGAGGACGTCGTCGTCCCGTCCTGACCGCACCCACCCACGGCCTGGAGGCGCGGGGCGGGCCCGCACCGCGCCTCCAGGCCGGCTTTGGTCGCGCCCACCGCGTCAAAGCGACAGTGGGTTGCGGAACGTTCGCGGCACACTGTCGCTTTCGCGAACCAGACCCGGTGCGGTCCGCCTGATCTGTCGCTCGCGCGTCAGGCGGCGCCGGCCACCCGCCGCGCCTGCGCGACGGCCCGCCGCACACCGAGCGACCAGCCCGGCCCGTGGCCGGGCAGCACGTGCTTCGCCTCGGTGTCCGCGAGCCGGTCGAGCGACGCGACCGCCGTGTCGACGTCGGAGGTCGCCGCGGGTGCGACGATCCGCGGTCCGATCCCGCCCGTGTACGGGTCGAAGGTGACGAGCGCGTCCCCGCCGATCACGGCGTCCCGGTCGGCGAAGTGCAGTGCCACGTGGCCGTCGGTGTGTCCCGGGGTCTCGATGATCCACGGGTTGCCCGGCACGTCGGCGCGGTTCTCCATCGGTTCGGTGTCCGCGATGCCGTCGACCGTCACCGCGCCGGCCAGCAGCATGCGGCCCAGGGGGCGCAGACCACCCGGGTGGAGCGCCACGAACCCGAAACGGTTCGTCTGCGGTCGGTACGAGTACGGGTGCGCGGCGAGGTGCCGATCGCCCGGGTGGACGAACACGGGCGTGCCCCAGTCTCGGTGCATCCGTGCGGCGGTGCCGACGTGGTCGAAGTGCCCGTGCGTGAGCAGGAGCCCCTCGACCTGGTCGGGCGTGTAGCCCAGGTCCTGCACGGCGAGCTGCAGGTGCGGCCATGCGGCGGGCAACCCCGCGTCGACGACGAGCAACCGATCGCCGGTCTCGACGAGGTACGTGTTGGTGTGTGCGATCTCGAGGCGGTGGATCCCCTCGGCGGCGTCCCGGAAGAGCATGTGCGGCACGGTAGACGCGGCCTGCTGGGCACGATCCCGGGTGGGACGTGTACGAAATGGGGAATGGCCAAGGACAGTCTGCCCGAGCTCGAACTCGCCAACGTGCGCACCCGCGAGGGCATCACGGACACCGTGACGGAGCTGAAGCGACGCGCGGACCTGCCCGCCCGGACGCGGCTCGCGGTCGCCAAGACGAAGCAGCGGTGGCACCGCGACCCCACGCCGCTGGTGGCGATGGGCATCACCGGACTGACGGGTGTCGCGGCGATCGTCCTCGGCATCGCGCTCCGGAACAAGCCCGCTGGGCACCTCGCTCAGCCGCCGGCGAACTCAGCCTTCACCGCGCTGCTGCCGTTCGGCGCGCGTGGCGACGCCCCCTCGGCGAAGGAGCAGGCGCAGGCAGGTCGCAAGGGTCGGAAGGCGCGGGCCAAGGCGGCCGAGGAAGCCCTCGAGCGTGACCCGGCGCACCGCGGCCGTGTGAAGCAGCAGGTCGGCATCGCCGCCGTCCAGCGACGGGCCAACAAGAACCGCAAGCAGGCGGTCAAGCGGTCGAAGCAGGCCGTGAAGGCGAGAGGCTAGTCCCATGGCGCACGAAGAGCAGAAGCCGGACCCGGACGACTCCCGGAAGCCCGACAACCCCACCGACCTCAAGAAGCCGACGCTCGTCTACACGCTGAAGAAGACGCTGCGCGAGTTCACGGGCGACCAGTGCACCGACCTGGCCGCGAGCCTGACGTACTACTCGGTGCTCGCGCTGTTCCCCGGGCTGCTGGCGGTCGTGTCGCTGCTCGGCCTGGTCGGGCAGGCCGACAACACGATCAAGACCCTGCTGCAGATCATCGGCAACATCGGGTCGGACCAGGTCGTGGACCTGATCAAGGAGCCGCTCGAGGGACTCGTCCGCTCGCCCGCCGCCCCGATCACGTTCATCGTCGGTGTCCTCGGTGCGCTCTGGTCGGCATCCGGCTACGTCGGTGCGTTCGGCCGTGCCATGAACCGGATCTACAACGTCCGCGAGGGCCGCCCGATCTGGAAGCTCCGCCCGACGATGCTCGGTGTCACGGTGACCACCGTCGTCCTGCTCGTGGTCGGCCTGTTGGTGCTGGTGAGCGGACCGCTCGCCCGCAGCTTCGGCGACGTCATCGGGCTCGGTGACGTGGCCGCGACCGTGCTGCTCGTCGTGCAGTGGCCGATCCTGCTCGTCATCGCGATCATCGTCGTCGCGGTGCTCTACTACTGGTCGCCGAACGTCAAGCAGCCGAAGTTCCGGTGGGTCAGCGGAGGATCGATCCTGGCGATCCTCATCTGGGTCATCGCGAGCGTCGGCTTCGGGTTCTACGTCGGGAACTTCTCGAACTACAACGCCACGTACGGCTCCCTGGGTGGGGTCATCGTGTTCCTGCTGTGGATCTGGATCACGAACAACGCCCTGCTCTTCGGTGCCGAGTTCGACGCCGAGATCGAGCGGGGTCGCGAGCTCCAGGCCGGTATCCGGGCGGAGGAGGACATCCAGCTCCCCGAGCGCGACACCCGCCAGATCGAGAAGCAGGACGAGCAGCGCGCGCAGGACGTGCTCGAGGGCATCCGCATCCGCCAGGGCGTCGACAACGACTGACCGTCGCTCGGCTGACCGGCGCTGAGGACTGACGGGCGCTCTCCGGGTCGGGACGCTACGGTGCGAGCGTGCCGTCCTTCCTCGAGGGGCTCCCGTTCCGGTGGCTCGTCCTCGCGCTCTTCGTGATCGTGTTCTGCCGCGCGCAGGCCACGTACTGGGTCGCGCGGCTCGCGGTGACGGGTGCGTCCCGATCGCGGTGGGGCGGCTGGCTGCGCTCGCCGGCGGTCCGTCGCGGTTCGGCGCTGCTCGACCGCTGGGGGCTGCCCGTCGTGACGGTGAGCTTCGTCGTGGTCGGCCTGCAGACGGTGATGAACGCCGCAGCGGGGCTGGCACGGGTCGCCTGGTGGCGGTACACGGTCGCGATGGTGCCGGGGTGCGTGGCATGGGCGTTCCTGTACGCGACCGTCGGGCTCGCCGTGTTCTGGGCGGTCGTCGCGGCGCTCGCCGGTTCGCCGTGGGGCATCGCGGCGCTCGTGGGCCTGGTGGTCGTCGCCGGCGTCGCGCTGACGGTCCTGCGTCGTCGCCGTGACCGCACAGGAGGCCCGGCCCGGCTTCCGTAGGCTGGCCTCCGTGACGACAGACCAGCTCCAGAACCGTCCGGTCGCCCTGGTGACCGGAGCCACCCGCGGCATCGGCCGCGCGATCGCCGCCGACCTCGGCCGCACCCACCACGTGCTCGTGGGCGGCCGGTCCACCGACGCCGTGGACGCCCTCGTCCAGGAGCTGCCGAGCGCGGCGCCGTTCGTCGGTGACCTGGGCGCGGGCGAGGTCCCGGCGCTGCCCGATCGGCTCGACGTGCTCGTGCACTCGGCCGGTGTCGAGCAGGGCACCACCGTCGCCGACACCCCGCGCGCGGTGTGGGAGCAGGTCTTCGCGACGAACGTGTTCGCGGTCGCCGAGCTCACCCGGCAGGCGCTGCCGGCACTGCGGGCGGCCCGGGGCATCGTCGTGCCGATCAACAGCGGCTCCGGGTTCCACTCGGGTCCCGGCGGTGGCGTGTACGCGGCGTCGAAGTTCGCGCTGCGGGCCTTCGCCGACGCCCTGCGCGAAGAGGAGCGGGCGAACGGCGTGCGGGTGTCGAGCGTGCACCCGGGCCGGACCGACTCGGACATGCAGCGGCAGCTCGTGGCGAAGCTCGGGGAGTCCTACGACACCGACTACTACCTGGCACCGGAGGACGTGGCCGCCGCGGTCCGCACCGTCGTCGACCTGCCCGAGCGCGGCACCGTCGAGTCCCTCGCGATCCGGCCGACCCGACGGCGCTGACGCGCTGACGCGCTGACGCGCTGACGGCTCCGACGGCGACGGCGCCGACCACCGACTACCGCAGCTCGATCCGTTCGTCGAGCTCGAGCCGTTCCAGGAACGTCTCGTCGTGGCTCACCACGACGAGGGCTCCCCGGTAGGCCCGCAGCGCGTCGACGAGCTGGTCGACGCTCGTCAGGTCGAGGTCGTTCGTCGGCTCGTCGAGCACGAGCAGCTGCGGCGGCGGGTCGGCGAGCACCAGGGCCGCCAGCGCCACCCGGAACCGCTCCCCGCCGGACAGGTCCCCGGCCGGGCGGTCGACGGTGTCCCCGCGCACCAGGAACTTCGCCAGCCGGTTGCGGACCTCGGCGACGGGCACATGCGGGGCGTCCCGGCGCACGTTGTCGAGCACCGTGGCGGTGTCGTCCAGGCTGTCCTTCCGCTGCGGCAGGTACGCGATCCGGTCGACGTGTGCGACGGCCGTGGTCTCGGGCAGCGGGTGCTCCCGGGCCGCGGGGTCGCCGACGAGCTGCTCGAGCAGGGTGGACTTGCCGACGCCGTTGTCCCCGGTGACGGCGATCCGTTCCGGCCCCTGCACGATGACGTCCCGTCCGCGGACGGTCACGGTGGCGATCCGACGCGACGCCGGCACGTCCAGGTCGGGCAGGGAGACGTGGATCGACTCGTCGTCGCGCAGGCGGAGCTCGGCCTCGCGCTTGGTGGCGAGTGCGGCGGCTTCGTCGTCCGCGTACCCGACGCGGAGCCGGCCGGCGGTCTCCTGCGCCTTCTTCCGCTGCTCGTTCGCCAGGATCTTCGGCATCGAGCGGCCCGCTTTCTCGCCGGCCTTCGCACGTCGGGCGAACTTCGTCTCCGCCTCGATGCGCTGCCGCTTCTCGGTGCGGTGCCGCTGTTCGGCGACGCGGACCTCGCGCTCGACGGCCGCCTGCTGCACGGCCAGGTGCTCCTCGAACGCGCTGAACGTCCCGCCGAAGACCGTCATCGACCCGGCGCGGAGCTCCACGGTCTCGTCGACGTGCTCCAGGAGTTCCCGGTCGTGGCTGACGAGCACGAGGGTGCCGCGCCAGTCGTCGACCAGGTCGAGGAGCAGCCCGCGGGCCCGGCGGTCCAGGTTGTTCGTCGGCTCGTCCAGGAACACGATCGGCCGGGCGCGCAACCGGACCCCGGCGACGGCGGCGAGCACCGACTGCCCGCCGGACAGCGTCGACACCGGCCGGTCGAGGTCGGTGCCGTCGAGCCCGACCCGGTCGAGCACCGCGGCGGCCCGTTCCTCCAGGTCCCAGTCGTCGCCGACTGCCTCGAGCTGTGCTGGCGTGGCGTCGCCGGCCAGGACGGCCCGGAGCGCGGTGAGTGTGGGCCGGACGCCGAGCAGGTCGGCGACGGTGTCGTCCTCGCTGGCGTGGGCCCACGCCGCCGGTTCCTGATCGACGCACCAGCGGCGATCAGGCCGTGCCGGTGGGGAGAGGCGTTGCGGCAGGTGGTCGACGGGACCCGACGTCGCGATGCTGCCCGACGTGGGGTGGAGCTGGCCGGTCGCGAGCCGGACCAGCGTGGACTTGCCGGCCCCGTTCCTCCCGACCAGGCCGGTCCGGCCACGTCCGAAGGCGGCGGTGAGGTGGTCGAGCGCGACGGTGCCGTCGGGCCAGGCGAAGGTGACGTCGTGCAGGACGACGGACGGACTGGTGGGCATGGGGGTGTCTCCCGGTGTCGATGCTGGGCGCACGACACCGAGGCCACCGCGGTGCGGTGGAGCGCCCGACGGGGCGCGCGATCACGGTGTCAGCGCGTGGGCTGAGCGGTACCGGTGATCGACAGCAATCCGTCTGCTTCCGTCGGGGGACCCCCGTGTCCGCCATCCGTTCCGCCGGTCGGTCTCCCGCCCCGGCGGCCCCGCGATGACGACGAGGTGACCTCCACGGTAATCCCGTGACACGGGCACCCGCAAGGGATGACAGGCTGGGGGCATGCCGGAGAACCTGTTGCCGACCCCGTCGTCGAACCCCGAGACCCTGCTGCCCGCCGAGCCGGAGGTGACCGCCGCGATCGAGGCGGACGCCCCCGTCGCCAGCGTGGTGGTGTCCCACCCGTCGTCGAGCCTGGCGTGGGCGCTGCTCGCCGACGAGGCGTGGGCGCGCGGCGCGACCCTCGAGTCCTACGCGTACGCCCGTGTCGGGTACCACCGTGGGCTCGATGCCCTGCGCAAGGCCGGCTGGCGCGGTGTCGGCCCGGTGCCGTGGTCGCACGAGCCCAACCGTGGCGTGCTGCGGGCGCTGTTCGCCCTGCGGCGTGCGGCTGAGGCGATCGAGGAGCCGGGCGAGGCCGAGCGCCTCACCGACTTCCTGAACGCGAGCGACCCCGAGGCGCTGCGCGCCCTGTCCGCCGGCGCGTAGGCGGCGGGAGCGACTCGTCCTGCGCCAGCGACTCGTCGTAGACGCGCGATCAGCCGGACCATTTCTCGGTCGACTGGACCAAAGGGCCACGGCGCGAGCTCCCGTCACCTCGCTCATGGGAGCCAGAGCGCGCCAGGCGAAAGACTTTCCACGGCATCGCGTCCCCTGAGCGCCACATGAGGACGAGCATTGAACCGAGCATCGAGATCTCGAACGTGACCAGTCCGAGAACCATCGAGAAGACGAGGTGCAGCGTCGCGGAGGCACCGAGCGTCAGCAAGCGAGGCGTACGAGATCGGGCGGCGAGCACTGAGACAGCGAGAACGTACTCGGTGACGATGACCCCCCACGTCGCAGCATGGAGGATGGTTCCATGTGACAGAACCCATTCGAGGAACTCTCGAACCTCGGAGCGGGCACCAAAGTTCGGTTGTTGCACCCAGTACCACAAGGCGCTTCCATCTGCCCATATGGGATGGGCTTGTTTGACGGTGGCGGCTTCGAGGTACACGTAGGCGAGTTGCAGCTTGAGCGCGAGCAACAGGACGTGGGCCGGGATGTTCCGCCGCTGGCGGAGCGCCGTATCGCGCGGACGCCAACCGTTCCACCGTCGATCGGTGCAGCAGACGACCGCCAGCACGACGCTGACAGTGGTCTCGAGGTAGTCGCCTCCCTCGATCCCGACCGTGTTCGATGCAAGGCTGAAAGCGGCGTAGGCGTGCAAAGGAGCCGATACCGCGGGCATGACCCCGAGCAGCGTGGGGATGCACATCGCCACCAGGAGCCAGCGAACCAGTTCGCCGAGGTTATCCGGTGCAAGGCAGAACGCACCTGCCGAAGCGATACCAGTGCAGGACGACGGTGTCGTACCGACCAGTGAAGGATCGTGTAGCAACACTGAAGTCGGATTGAGCAGCAGCACGAGGAAGGTCGACGAGGCCAGCACCGAGCGTGCGAGCGTTAGCTGGAAGCCGTGGGGTGACCGCCCCCACGCAATCATCACTCGATCGCCCCAGCGATCCAAGAGACGACTCAGCCGAAGCATCTGACCTCCAGCGCCAGGACAGCTCCCGGAGCCGCGACCCGGAAACGGGAGAACGCGAACGGAATCGGCGGTTGTCGGGTGAGGATCAGCGTTCCGCATAGAGACTCCGATGAACTGTGAAGCCGCACCACCGGAGCGTTTCGCAGGCCCGTCGTCGTCAAGCACGAGCCAGGGGCACTCAGTGCCCGGCAGTCGGTCCAACGGGTGCCGGCAGGCAGGCTTTCGAGCAGGAACGACAGGTCCTGGTCGAAGTTCCGGGATCGGCGTGAGAAGCCGAACAAGTTCTCCCTCGATGAAGTGACGTTGCCCTCCGCTACCCGCCATTCGTTGCCGTGCCGATGAGCGACTCGGACTATGTCTTCGCGTGCATCGCGGGTGAAGAAGCCCCATCCTTGTCGGAACAGTTGGGCGGCGGGCTGTCCTGAAAGTTGCCGTCCTGTCGGATCGCTCACGGTCTGTGACACCTTGTTGCCGGCGAACGACGCGAGCGTCAGGATCATGGCTCCTGCTACGGCGAGAACGGCGATTCCGAGCGCGATCTTCGACCGCTGCGCACTCACGTTCTACGCGAAGACCGTCGCCACTCGTGCGGCGACCTCGGACTCGTTCAGGTGGGGGTACTGCTCCACGATTCGGGCGGGATCGGGGGAGGGGAGGTTTCCGTCGACGCGTGGAGTTGACCGTGAACCGAACACCCCGTTGTTCGACCACAAGCCGTTTTGATTGACGACCATGTTGACGTTGCCGGCGACGTTGAAGTTGACCGCGGCGAGAACCGTTCCGACCGCGATCACTGCCACGAGTGCCGCAGCGCACACAGTGGGCCCACACACTCGTGGTTGCGTTGCGTCTGATCGCTCTGAGATCACCTCTGGGTACTGCGAACGCAGCGACTTCTCGAAAGCTTCGCGGAGATCACCGAAGGCCGACAGCGTTTTGTAGGGATCTCCGGACTTCACGGCTTCGATGGAGCTGTCGGTTCCGTACGCGCTGTTGTCGACCAGGTCGGTGACGATGTTGTCCATCACCTCGTCGTACTTCTTCAGTCCGGATTCGTCGAGATCCTCGGGAAGTTCGACCCTGGTGTTGATGCGGTCGGCGAATTCACCCTGGCCGAAGACCAAGCCTCGGACGATCTGCTCATCGGAGAACACATCGCGCTGGTCCGCGTGTGCGGCTGTCACGCTCCCCAAGGCGATCACTGCGGTGAGTGTGACTGCGGTGGTGATCAACTTCATGGCTACCCCTTTGTGAGTTGGTGGGTCGTGCTGTTGGTCTTCAGCGGCGGCGAATCAAGTGGTCCGGCTGCGGGTCGTTTCGAAGCGTCAGTTCAGTCGTCATCTCTGTTGGCTTCAACCAGCCGGGCGGCGCGATGGGCGACAACGGCACCGACGATGAGGAAGCAAACTGCGAGCGCCATCCCGATGGGGAGGTACGTGTCAGCAACGCGACTGGGTGCCACGATGTCCAGGACCCCGGAGCCGGCCAACGCTGCAGCACCGGAGTGGAGCCACCTTCGGGCCGCACGGTGGCCGACCTGCCAAGCAGCTTTGGACCGCATCACGGAAGCGATGCGGATTCCAGCGCCACCGTTCGGCCCGACGCTGCCGCGCGCAGTCAGCTCGGCGACGACGGTGATCACCGACGCGCTAGCAAAGAGGGCCAAGCCGGAGAGAAGCATATGAGTACTGAAACGTAGAATGTCACCTGTGTCAAGAGCCAATGAACCCCTTTGTGCATGCGGCATTGAGCAGCTGCCTCGCTGTGCTTCGATCGGAGGAGGTTGCGTCAACGGAGCGCTCTTGCAGGAGCGCGGCACACGGGAAGCGCCAACGGCCCCAATAGATTGGTGGGCTATCCGCTGCGCACGCAAAACACCGGTGTTCGCACTGCACGCCGCGGGATGCGGGTGTGCAACGTGCGAACACCGGTGTTTTGCGCGTGACCGACTAGCCCAGCAGCACGCTCCAACTGAAGGCCTGCGGCCAGAGCTGGTGCTCGGGCAGCACGTCGAGCCCGCACGCCCGGCTGCCGAGCCCGTGCTGCGCAGCGTCGAGGTACAGGTACAGGTGGTCGGACGTGGGCAGCTCGTGCGGGTGCTCGGCGCGGTCGATCTGCTGCGCGGTCCAGGGCGACAGGGCGAACCCCGCACGGTGCGACCCGACCGTCGTCACGGTGAACGGCCCGACCGCCAGCTCCCGCAGGTCGGGCCGGTGCCCGGTCTCCTGCGGCCGCGAGTACTCCACCCCGAGTGACCGCACCGGCGCGGTGAACCGCCCGACACGGGCAGCGTGCGAGGAATCGGCGTACGACTCCAGCGGTCCGGTCCCGAACCAGGTCGCGTCCCCGTCCGCCAGCGATGCCGGCAGGTCGAACCGCACCCCGATCCGCGGCCACGTGACGTCCCACGCGCCGAACGGCACGGCGTCGGTCTGCAGCACGAGCCCGTCGGACGTCAGGGTCCAGCGGTGCGTGACCTCGAGGCCCCACCCGCTGTTCGCCGCCGCGACGCGCACCCGCTGCTCCAGACCGGAGTCGGTCCGCGACACCGACACCAGCCGGTGCGTCAGCCGGTCCAGCCCTCGGTCGCGCCAGCGCGTCGCGGACGGGGGAGCGGTCGGGTCGCCGACCCCGTGCGTGAGCACCGGGTCCGCGGTCTCGTAGCCGCCCTGTGACGCCAGACGGTCGTTGTCCGTCGGCGCACGCCACAGCTCCAGGCGGGGCCCGGCGACCTCGTGGCCCTTCCAGGACACCAGGTCACCGCGGGCGTTGAAGGTGCCGTCACCCAGGTGGTCGCCGTCCCACCCCTGCCGGGAGGCCCGTGGTGCGTCCGCCGCGCGCGCCGCGACGAGCCGCTGGGTGCGTGCGACGACGTGGCCGGTGTCCGCCCACGCGGTCGGCCCCGCCAGTTCCACGGTCAGATCGAGCCAGAGCTCGTCGCCGGGTGTGAGTTCGGACGTGGCCGCGTCGAGCACCTCCGCGGGCACCGGGACCGTCGCCGACTCCCGAGCGGCGACGATGCCCGTGGACAGGCGTCCCGAGGCCTCGACGACGCCGTTCCGCGACAGGGTCCAGCACAGCCGGAGCCCGGCGGTCGAGGCCGAGTGGTACCGGTTCTCGACCAGCACCGTCGTGTCCGAGACCGCCAGGCGGATCGGGGCCACGACGGCGGCGAACTCGGCGAGCCCCGGCGTCGGGGTGTCGTCGGGCAGCACCAGGCCGTCCATCACGAAGTTGCCGTCGTGCACGACCTCGCCGAAGTCGCCGCCGTAGGCGTAGTAGTCCTCGCCCGTGGGCGTCTTCGCGAGCAGGCCGTGGTCCCGCCACTCCCACACGAACCCGCCGTGCAGCCGCGGGTACCGGTCGACCAGGGCCTCGTACTCGGCGATCTGCCCGGGGCCGTTGCCCATCGCGTGCACGTACTCGCAGTGGATGAAGGGCTTCGACCGCTGCCGCGCCGCCTCGGCCGGGCCGCAGCCGAGCAGGGGCGTCGGGGTGCCGCCGCCGATCGACTCGGTCTCCTGCAGCGTCGGGTACATCCGCGAGTAGACGTCGGTGTACTCGCCCGTGTAGTCGCCCTCGTAGTGCACGGGGCGCTCGGCGTCGCGGTCGTGCACCCACTGCGACATCGCCGCGAGGTTCCGGCCGGTGCCCGACTCGTTGCCGAGCGACCACATCACGATCGATGCGTGGTTCTTGTCGCGCTCGACGGTGCGCGCGATGCGGTCCACGTAGGCCTCGGCCCACGCCGGGTCGTCGGAGGGGTTGCCGACCCAGTCGGTGAACAGGAACCCGTGGGTCTCCAGGTCACACTCCAGGATGACCCAGAACCCGAGCTCGTCGGCCAGGTCGAGCACGCGGGGGTGCGGCGGGTAGTGCGAGGTGCGGATGGCGTTGACGTTGTTCCGCTTCATCAGCGCCATGTCGGCGCGCGCGTGCTCCTCGTCGAACACCCGGCCGCGCACGGGGTGGGTCTCGTGCCGGTTCACGCCGTGGAAGACCACGCGCTCGCCGTTCACCAGGAACCGGTCGCCGACGATCGACACGGTGCGGAACCCGAGCCGGAGCGACACGGTCTCACCGCCCGAGGCACCCGCGCCGACCGCCGCGGAGCCGGTCGACAGCGTCGCGTCGTACAGCTTCGGCAGCTCGGCGCTCCACGGTTCGACGCCCTCGACCTCGATCGGGGCGACGTCGTCCACCGTGGCCCAGGTGACGTCGACGCCCAGGTCGGGCACCGCGAACCGCACCGGGAACACCGCGTCGAGGGTCGGGAACGTGATCGTGCCGGTGCCCGTCTCCGGGCGCCCCGACGCCGCGGTGCCCGCCGAGGCAGCCGTGCCGAGCGTCGCCCGCCAGCCGGCCCGCACGAACACGTCGTCGATCGGCGCCGTGGGTCGGGCGAGCAGGGTGACGTCGCGGAAGATGCCGGGCAGCCACCACTGGTCCTGGTCCTCCAGGTAGGACGCCGCCGACCACTGGTGCACCCGGACCGCGAGCTCGTTCGCCCCCGGGCGCACCAGTTCGGTGACGTCGAACTCGGTCGCCAGGCGCGAGCCCGTCGACCACCCCACGAGCGTCCCGTTCAGCCACACCCGGAAGTGCGACTCGACCCCGTCGAACCGCAGCAGCACCCGGCCGGCACCGTCGAACGACGACGGTAGCTCGAACGTGCGGCGGTGGTCACCGGTCGGGTTCTCCTCCGGCGGGTGCGGCGGGTCGATCGGGAACGGGTACTGCAGGTTCGTGTAGCTCGGAGCGCCGTGCCCGTGCAGCACCCAGTGCGACGGCACCGGGAGCTCGCCCCAGGCCGGGTCGTCGTCCTCCCCACCCTCGGTCGCGAAGTCCTCGGAGACCGAGGCGACGGGCGACCACCGGAACCGCCAGTCCCCGTTCAGGGACAGGGACGGGGCGTCGGTGTGCAGCCAGGCACGGGGCGCCAGCCGCGAGTCGGAGCCGGGTGCGGTGGACGAGAGTGCGGAGTGGGTCAACCCTTGACCGATCCTTCCGTGAGGCCTCCACGCCAGAAGCGCTGGAGGACGATGATGGCGATGACGAGCGGGATGACCGAGACGAGCACCCCGCCGGTGGTGAGCTGGTAGAACTCCGGCAGGCGGTCGACCTGCGAGCGCCAGTTGTTCAGCCCCAGTGTTATCGGGTACAGCTTCTGGTCTGCCAGCATGATGAGCGGCAGGAAGAAGTTGTTCCAGATCCCGACCACCTGGAACAGGAACACGGTGACGAGCGCCGGGGTCATCTGCCGGAGCACCACGGTGTGGAAGATCCGCAGCTCACCGGCACCGTCGATGCGTGCCTGTTCGAGCAGGGTGGTGTCCACCGACGCGGCGGCGTACACCCGGCACAGGAACAGCCCGAACGGTGACACCAGGCTCGGGATGAGCACGCTCCAGTACGTGTCGGTCAGGCCCATCGACGAGAACAGCAGGAACAGCGGCAGTGCGGTCGCGGTCCCCGGCACGAGCACGCCGCCGAGGATCGTGCCGAACACGAACTGGCGCCCCCGGAAGTCGTACTTCGCCAGCGCGTACCCGCCGGCCGCGGCGAAGTAGGTCGCCAGGACGGCACCGACGCCGGAGTACAGGATGCTGTTCGCGATCCACCGGACGAAGATGCCACCGTCGTAGGTGAACACCTGCTGCAGGTTGCTCCAGAGCGCGAACTCGCCGCCGAACCAGAACCCGTTGGTCGAGAACAGCGCGCCCGTGGTCTTCGTCGCGGCGATGACGACCCAGTACAGCGGGACGATGAAGTACAGCGCGACGACGACGAGGATGCCCGTCACCACGATCTGCGAGCGCGGCGACCGGTCGAGCTTGCGGCGCTGGTGCGCCGAGATCGACGTGGTGTCCACGGGGACGGCGGTCTTCGCCGTGGCCGGCGCTTCGATGGCTTCGCTGGTCATCGGTCAGTCCCTTCGGTGGTCGCGACGCGACCGGCCTGGAGGCCCGGGTCGGCTTGGGTGGTGACCGTGCTGCCCGCCGCAGCGCGCGTCTGGAGCGCGGTGCGGGCCTCCCGGCCGTCGCGCCGTGCGCGCTTGCGTCGGTCGCGTTCGTCCTTGGGCGGTCGGTTCGTCAGCGCGAGGAACGTGAACGACAGGATGAACGCGGCCAGCGCGATGATGACCGCCTGCGCACTCGCGACGCCGTACTCGTTGAACGCGAACGCGTTCGTGTAGGCGGCGTAGTTCGGCGTGTACTCGGTGTCGATCGCCGGGGCGACCGTCGACAGGATCTGCGGCTCCGCGAAGAGCTGCAGGGTGCCGATGATCGAGAACACCGTCGTGAGCACCAGGGCCGGCGCGATGAGCGGGATCTGGATCCGCCACGCGACCTGGAACGCGTTCGCGCCGTCGACCTTGGCGGCCTCGTAGACCTCGCCGGGGATGGACTTCAGCTGCGCCACGATGATGAGCATGTTGTAGCCGGTGTAGGTCCACGTGACGATGTTCGCGATCGACCACAGCACACTGTTCGCGCCGAGGAAGTCCGGCTGCAGCCCCATCGACTGCAGCAGCGACACGATCGGTGACAGGCCGGGCACGTACAGGAACGACCACAGGATCGTGGCGATGACGCCGGGGACGCCGTAGGGCATGAAGTAGATCGCCCGGAAGAAGCCCGGCCAGCGGGCGCTCGCCGACTCGAGCAGCAGCGCGAGGATCGTGCACGCGATGATCATCACCGGG
Source organism: Curtobacterium sp. MCSS17_006 (assembly GCF_003234215.1). Classification (NCBI taxonomy): domain Bacteria; kingdom Bacillati; phylum Actinomycetota; class Actinomycetes; order Micrococcales; family Microbacteriaceae; genus Curtobacterium; species Curtobacterium sp. MCSS17_006. Next base: position 65,729 of record NZ_QKSO01000012.1, read on the forward strand.
ACCTGGACGATGCCGAACAGCAGCATGCGGCCGATCGAGGCGACGAACCCGCTGTCCTGCAGGGCGATCGCGTAGTTGTCGAACCCGGCGAACCGGCCGACGACGCCGTCCTCACCGAACAGGCCCTCGCGGTCGACGGTGGTGAACGACTGGAACAGGGCGCTGATGATCGGGATGACGAACGTCAGCAGGAACAGGGCCAGGAACGGGGCGAGCAGGATCCACGGGGCACGCTTCTGCGCGCTCGTGGCCTTCGTGCTCGTGCGGAAGGCGGGGGTGCCGCCGGCCGGTCGACCGGTGGACCGTGGGGTGGTGGTCTGCTGGGTCATCGTGCCGTCCTGACGCTGAGGCCCTTGTCCTTGAAGGACTGGACGATCTCCCGCTGTGCGAGCTCCACGGCGTCACTGAGCTTCAGGCCTGAGGTGAGCTTGCGGCGGAACTGGTTCTGCAGGCTGGTGAAGGCCGACTGGGTCACCGGGGACCACGACCAGTCGATGTTCTGCTCCTTCGAGGCCGGCACGAAGACGTCCTCGTTGTAGTTCTGGCCGGAGAACCACTTCGACGGCTTCTCGCGCTGCGCCCCGATGTAGTCGACCGCGGGCGACCAGCCGATGCCGCAGTACTTGATCATGGCGTCGATGCCCTCCTTCGAGGTGGTCATCCACGTGATGAACTCGAGCGCCTCCTTCGGGTGCTTCGCGTTCGCCAGCACCGCGGCCGTCGAACCGCCGATGGCGCTCGAGCCGAAGCCGTCGGCGCCCCACTTCTGCATCGGGGCGACCTTCCACTTGCCCTCGCCGCCCTGCACCGACTCGATCAGGGCGTCACCCCAGCTCGCGCTCGTGACCGCGGCGATCTTGCCGCTCGCGGCCGCGGCGTACCACCCGGGGGAGTAGGCACCGGCGCTCGTGTCGACGAGCTTGTCGTCGATCACCCCGTCGAAGAAGTCGGCGACCATGAGGGTCTTGTCGTCGGTCATGTCGACGACCCACTCGTCGCCGTCCACCTTGAACCAGCGCGCACCGGCCTGCTGCGCGTACGCGGCGAACGGTGAGGCGTCGGCGACCGGGAACACCTCGAGGTAGTTCTGCTTCCCGGTGCTCCGGACCTTGTCGGCCAGGTCACGCCACTCGTCCCAGGTCGTCGGGGGTTCGCCGCCGGCCTGCTCGAGGATCGCGGTCTGGTAGTAGAACCCCATCGGGCCGGTGTCCTGCGGGATGCCGTAGATGCCGTCGACGAACGACACCTGCGCCCACGCGGCCTCGTCGTACTTCGACTCGAAGTCCTTCGCGCCGTACCGGGCCAGGTCGACCAGGCCGTTCGCGAGCATGAACTCGGGGATCTGCCGGAGCTCGACCTGTCCGATGTCCGGGCCGCCGCCGGCCGCGAGCGCGGAGTACATCTTCTGGTACCCGCCGCTGTTGCCGCCGGGGATCCAGTTCGCCGACACCTGGATGTCCGGATGTGTCCTGTTCCAGACGTCGCAGACCTTCTGCAGGTCCTTGAGCCAGGCCCAGTAGGTGAGCTGGACGGTCTCACCCGAGGCCGCGGCGGGCACGAGGGCCGCCTTGTTGACGTTGGTCGAGCCCGGGACCGCACAGCCGGCGAGGAGTCCCGCCGCCGCGGTGCCGAGGCCGAAGCCCAACAGGTGTCGTCTCGTGATGGGTCGTGGTCGTGGCGCCATTGCCGCACTCCGTTCGTCGTTGATCGGGGTTGCCCACACCCAACCACAGAACCGAACGCCGTTGTGGTTTCGTGACCGTACCGACACTGCGCATTCCCGGCTGACCTTGGAACGGCCCCAGGCCCGGGCGCGGACGGTGGGTCCAGCAGACACCGACGCCCCGGACGGCGAAGGCCGCCGGTGGCACGACCGGGAGGAGAAGCGATGATCGAACGCGGGAACACCACCCACCGCGCCGAACTCGACGAGCAGCTCGCGCACGAGGCGCAGAGCATCGTCCAGGGGCACGGCAGCAACGCGCACGTCGAAGAGTTCCGACAGTCGGAGCCCGTCCCCGACGACACCGACGCCCCGGAGACGGTCACCGCCTCCGGGTACGACGGCGAACTCGAGGGCGAACTGCAGGACGACGCCACCAACGTCCTCCCCGAGGACGACGCGGACCTGGCCGACCCCCTGCCCTCCGGCGAGGGCGACGGGGCCGACGCCACCGTGTACCGCACCGAGACCGGGGAGGGCAGCACCGATGGCACTGACGCAGAATGAGGCACCGCACCTGCAGTCCGGCATCGCCGAGCGGCTGAAGCGTGGCGGCACCTGGACCTGGGCGTACGTGGACGCATCGGGCGACCGCGAGGACCCGCAGCACCTCGCCGCGCTGCAGCGCCGGAAGGCCGAGGACGTGCTCCGGTCGGCCGGTGCGGACGCCGACGTCATCGACACCGTGATGGCCGAGCTCGAGGAGACGCCCGGGGTGCCGGCGCCGGTCAGTCGGTACGTGCTCGTGCACGACGGCGAGCTCGTGCTCAGCGAGGTCCTGCCCGGCGCGATGCACGCACCGACCTCGATCGGCCACGACCCCGTGCCCGACCTGCTGCCGCTCCTGGCGCACCGGCCGCTCGACCTGCCGTTCCTGATCGTCGAGGTGGGCCGTGAAGGTGGTGGCTACCGCGCCTACCGCCTGGGCCACGCCGACGTGCCGGACCAGCGCGACGAGCAGCGCGTGCAGGGACGTACCGACACGCTCCACAAGTTCCAGGGCGGCGGCTGGGCGCACCTGCGGTGGCAGCACCACACCGAGGAGATCTGGCGCGACAACCAGAACGAGGTCGCGACCGCCATCGACGAGGCGTTCCGACGGCTGCAGCCGAAACTCATCGTCGTTGCGGGGGACATACGCGCACGGGGCCTCCTGCTCGACCAGCTGTCCACCGAGGCGCGCGCGGTCGTCTCCGAGGTCCCGGTCGACACCCGGGCGTCGGACGCGTCCGAGACCGCCCTCGTCGAGCACGTCGACATCGCGCTCGCCCGGGTGATCGCGACACGGCGGCACGACTTCGAGGACCTGCTCCGCACGCACGTCGGTCGCGGGGACAACCAGACGGTCGCCGGCATCGGCTCCGTGGTCGAGGCGCTGCAGCAGGCGCAGGCCTCGGTCGTCGCGATCGACGCCGCCGCGATCGGCGACCGCACCCTGCTCGCGCTGGGAGCGGTGCCGTGGATCGCCACGGCACCCGAGCAGGCGGCCGGGGCGCCGGTCATCGGACCGGTCCCGGCCGTGTGCGCGATCGTCCGGGCGGTCGCCCTCACCGACGCGGAGCTGCTGCTCGTGAACGCCGCGTCGCTGCCGAACGGCGCGCCGGCCGCGGCGTTGCTGCGGTGGCCGGTGGGACCGGCGGTGCCGGCCGCCTGAGTGGTGACCGGACGACGGACGGGAGGCCCGGTGCCGGCTGGTACCGGGCCTCCCGTCCGTCTCGGCGCGGCGCGCGGTCAGTCGTGCGAACGGTCGCGTCGGGGCACCAGCGGGACCGCGAGCAGCGGGAGCACCGCCACGATGCCGAACGACGCCGCGAACCCGAGCGCACCGACCAGCGCCCCGATGCCCGGACCGACGGCGCTCGCCGCGATGAACTGCCCGGTGTTCTGCGCGCCGAGCGCCCGGCCGGACCAGAACGGCCCCGCCGCCTCGGCGACCGACGTGTACGCCAGCCCGTTGTCGGCGACCGTCACGCTCGTCGCGAGCACCAGGAACACCGCGGCCCCGGCCAGGTGCGTCGCGTCGACGACCGCGAGCACCGCCATCACCACCGCGGCGCTCACCGCGACGATGCGCAGGGGTCCGACGCGCGATCCGGCACGGTCGCTCCAGCCACCGACCAGGATCCGGCCGATCGCCCCGACGAACTGCGCGGCGCCGACGAGCAGCCCGGCCGCCGGTGTCGACCAGCCGAGGCCGACGAGCCAGACGAGCCCGTACGTCGACAGGGTGAACTGCGGCACCACGAGCAGGACCGACACCGCGTGCACCCGCCACAGGAAGCCGCTCGAGCGGTAGGGGTTCGCGGTCGCCGTCGTCGCCACCGTGGCCCGGGCAGGGCGTGGCGGGTCGGTGATCCCGATCGCGCAGCAGACGGCGAGCACGGCGCACAGCACGATCGGCAGGACCAGGGCCGTGCGGATCCCGGAGCCCTCGGCGAGCTGCGGCACCGTGACCGCCGCGAGCGTCACCCCGAGCGGCTGCGACATCTGCCGGATGCCCATCGCGAGTCCCCGGCGCTCCTTCGGGAACCACCCCACCACGACCCGACCACTCGCGGCGTTCGTCGAGGCGCTCGTCATGCCGCCGGCCAGGAACGCCAACCCGAGCAGCACCGGGTCGCCCGCAGCGAGCCAGGCGCCGACCACGGCCAGCGTGGTGAGCACGAGCCCGCCGGCGATGACGACGCGCTCGCCGAACCGGTCGGTGATCGCGCCCCAGGCGATGAGCGTCAGCACCATGCCGAAGGTGGGGGCGGCGGCGAGCAGCCCGGCGGCCGGCAGGGACGTGCCGCGGCTGAGCAGGTGGGGGATGAGGAGCGCCGGGGCGGACACGACGAGCGTCCCCGCCGCCTGGGCCGCGACCCCGAGGGCGAGCATCGTCCAGGCGCGGGCGGAGACCGGCGGCGTCGTGGTGGATCGCTGCGGGGCGTCGGTCGTGGGCATGGGTCGTCTCGGCCGTTCGTCGTCGTTCCATCGCGGAACGGATTGGTATACCAGAACGGTATACCATTCCCGCCGTCACGCCGCTAGGCTTGTCCGCCGTGACCGACACGACCGACGCCGCGCCCGTGTCGCAGACGGCCCAGCTCTACGACAACCTGCGCGCAGCCATCCTGACCCTCGACATCGCACCGGGGGAGCGCATCTCGGAGCGGGGGCTCGAGGCACGGTTCCACGCCTCGCGCACGCCGGTCCGCGCCGCACTGTCGCGGCTCGAGCGCGAGGGACTCATCCTGCACGAGGGCCGCTCGTGGACGGTCACCCCGATCGACCTCGACGAGATCGCCTCGCTCGCCGAACTCCGCGGCATCCTCGAGCCCGCTGCCGTGCGGTTGGCCGTCCAGCGTGCCACCCCCGAGCAGCTGGCCGAGGTCCGCGGGCACCTCGACGCGCTCCAGCCCACCCCCGACCAGCAGGCCGGCATCCGCATGGGGTCGACGTTCCACCTCGACCTCGCCGCGCTCGGTGGCAACCGGTTCGTCACCGACGCCATCGCCGACGCCCTGACGCGGCTCGAGCGCACGCGCTGGATCGAGGTCCGCACGCCCGAGGCACGCGACGCTGCCTGGGACGAGCACAGCGCCATCATCGACGCCGTGCGCGACGGGGACGCGGACCGCGCAGCGGAACTCGTCGCCGCGCACGTCGCCGGCACGAACGACCGGCTCCTCAGCTGGATCGCGCAGGAGCGCCGACGCCTGCGCGGGGCAGGCATGACGATCGTGGGCGCGACCGAGCGCTGAGTGCGCGCGGACGTGAGCGGTCTGCGGGCGCCTGCCCGGGCCTCCTGGCCGTGTCCGGGGGGAGGCCGGGCGCGAGCCGCTACCGCAGGTCCGTCGTCTCCTGCGGTGCGTCGAGGTCGTCGAACGTGCGGATCGAATCCGTGCGTTCGAGCAGCGCGTCGCGCACCTCGGCCTCGTCGTGGCTCGCGCGGAGTGCGAGCTTGCTCCCGGAACGTGTCGACTGTGACATGTCGTGTCCTTCCCCTGTGTGTGGGCAACCTGATCGGTGCGGGCACGCGGCCCGCTGGTGCGCTTCCTCACGGGACGTACTGAGGTCGGAACAGTGTCGCGCGACCCCCGCTGTCCCGCAAGCGTTTCCGGCACCGTGTGGAGAACTCCCGGGACACGGCATGCCTAGGATGGTCCGGCCGCACAGCGCGAGGCGCGGCACCAGCGGACGTCGAAGGGGAGGCACGGGTTGGCCGACCAGCGCACCGCACCTCCCACGGTCTACGACGTCGCCTCTGCGGCCGGCGTCTCCATCGCCACCGTCTCGCGCGTGCTCCGCACGCCCGACGCCGTCCGCGAGGGCACCCGGGACCGCGTGCAGGCGGCGATCCGGAGCCTCGGCTACGTCCCGTCGGGCAATGCCCGCGCCCTCGCCGGCAAGCGCACCGGCGTCGTTGGACTGCTGCTGCCCGGGTTCGACGTGGTGCCCGACGAGCGGCCGGACCTGGTCACCGACGGCGGCGTCCGCGTGGTCGACGACCGGCGGCACGTGACGCAGCCGTTCTCGTCCAACCTGTACTTCGACGAGGTCCTGCGCGGTGCCGAGACCGAGGCCTGGCAGCGGGGGCTCGCGCTCATGGTCGCCGCCGGGCGGGGTTCGTCGCGCGACGTCATCGTGAACGACGTCGCCGGCCGGGTCGACGGGCTCGCCGTGCTGGCGCAGACCGTGCCCGACGACCTGCTCGAGCACGTCGCCCGCCGCATCCCCGTCGTGGTGCTCGCCGACGACCGGCGCTCGCACGGGTTCGACTCGGTGAGCGTGGACAACGCCGCGGGCATGCGGACCCTGGCGTCGCACGTGATCGGGCGCCTGGGGATCCGGTCACTCGCCTACGTCGCAGGGCCGATCGACTCGCCCGACGACATGGAGCGCTCGGCGGGGTTCCGCGCGGCGCTGGCCGACCACGGGGTGCCGGCCTCGGCGGTGCGCACCGTGCACGGCGACTTCGGCCGGGCCCGGGCGCGGGAGCTCGCGGTGTCGCTGCTGGCCGACGACGTCCCGCGCGCCGTCGTCTGCTCGAACGACCAGTCCGCCCTCGGGGTGCTCGACGCCGCCGCTGCCCGGGGGCTCCGCGTGCCCGAGGACCTCGTCGTGACCGGGTTCGACGGCATCGACGCCGGTCGGTTCTCGTCGCCGCGCCTGACGACGGTGCACCAGCCGATGGGGGCGCTCGGGCGTGCTGCCGTCCTGGCGATCGTCGACCGGCTCGAACGTCGCGAGGGGCCGCCGCGCGCCGTGCGCCTGCCCGTCGAGGTGCTGCTGCGCGAGAGTTGCCCGCCCGCGCTGTAGGCGTGCGTGCCGTCGCGAGGCCGCACCGTGCGAGGGGCGTGTGGTGCGAGGTTCCGTGTTCGGTGCGAGCCTCGCGACCTCGCACCACGGACGGAACCTCGCACCACGCGCGACGACCCTCGCACCGTGCGACGCCCCGCGCCGACGACACCTCGCACCGTGCCGCCCCGCGAAACAACACCCGCAGTTGCACGCCACGATGTAAGCGCATACATTGAGCACGTACCGAATCGACATGGAGGTCGACCGAGCAATGACGCTTCCCCCACAGCGCACGCGCGGCACGCGTGACCCAGGCCCCCGCCGCCGAGGCCGCCTCGTCGCGGCCATCGCCGGCCTCGCCGCAGTGGCCCTCGTGGCCACCGGCTGCAGCATCCAGGTCCGCTCCGAACCCGATCCCACCATCGGCAAGGACACGATGCTCATCAACGCGGACCGCGGCAACCCGCTGTTCGACCGCAACTTCAACCCGTACATCACCAACGCCCGGACGGCCTCCAAGTGGATGTACGAGCCCCTCATCGAGGTGAACCCCCTCGACGGCAAGCGCAACCCGTGGCTCGCCAGCGCATGGAGCCAGCCCGATGCGAAGACGATCGACATGACGATCCGCTCGGGCGTCGAGTGGTCGGACGGTTCGCCGTTCAGCGCGAAGGACGTCGTCTTCACCTTCGACCTGCTCAAGAAGTTCCCCGCCATGGACGTCAAGGGCGCCTGGCAGCACATCAAGAGCATCGAGCAGGACGGCGACCACGTCGTCTTCCACCTCAAGGGCGAGGACGTCCCGAGCCTGACGATCATCGGGCAGACGTACATCCTGGGTGAGGACCACTGGAGCGGTGTGAAGGACCCGACGACCTGGCGCGACCCGAACCCGGTCGGCACCGGGCCGTTCGTCCTCGGCAACTACACCGACCAGCAGTACTCGATGGACAAGAACCCGAAGTACTGGCAGGCCGACAAGATCGCCATCAAGCACCTCATCCTGCCGGCGACGAACACGCAGCTCGACACCGTCACCCGCGGCTACGACTGGGCGTACTCGTTCATCTCCGACGTCAAGGGCACCTGGGGCGCCGCGTCGAAGACGAACGAGTGGTGGTTCCCGGCCGGCGGTGTGATCGGCCTCATCCCGAACCTCACGAAGGCGCCGTTCAACGACGTCAACGTCCGCCGGGGCATCTCGCTCGCGCTGGACCGCGACGCCATCGCCGAGACGGCGTCCGAGGGCAACCTGGCGGCGGCGGGCCAGACCGGCCTGATCCTGCCGAACCAGGAGCGGTACCTCAACCCGGACATCCCCGACCAGGGCATGATCACCCAGGACCTCGAGGCCGCGAAGGCGAACTTCGCGAAGTCCGGGTACGTGGAACAGGGCGGGAAGCTCGTCAAGGACGGCAAGCAGCTGTCGATCACGATCACCACGGCCAACGGCTACTCCGACTGGCTCCGCGCGGCGCAGGAGGTCCGCAAGAACCTCGCCGCGATCGGCGTCGACGTGACCATCAGCGCACCACAGCCCGCCGGGTACCAGCAGTCGATCAACAACGGCGAGTTCGACATGGCGATGGGCGGCATGGGCAACGGTGACGTCTACCAGGCGTTCAACTCCCTGCTCAGCAGCGAGTTCTACCAGCCCGTCGGCAAGTCGACCGTCAACAACTACGAGCGGTACAAGAACGCCGACACCCAGAAGCTCCTCGACGAGTACAAGGCGACGACGGACACCGCGAAGCAGCAGGAGATCCTCGACCAACTGCAGCAGACCGTGTACGACGAGCTCCCCGTCATCGGCATGTACTACGGCGGGCTCTGGGGCCTGTTCAACACCGGCAAGTTCGTCGGCTGGCCGAGTGCGAAGGACCCCTACATGGCACCGCAGAACTACGACTCCGCACCGCTGCTCATCTTCACGAAGCTCCGGCTGCGCGACAGCGCCGCGGGCAAGCAGATCCTGCAGGAGCAGAAGGCTGCGGAGCAGGAGGACCAGAAGTGAAGTACATCCTCCAGAAACTCGTCCTCTTCGTCCTGACCCTCTGGGCCGCGGTCACGCTGAACTTCCTGCTTCCGCGTCTCATGCCGGGCAGCCCGTCGGATGCCGCCCTGGCGAAGCTCAGCCGGAACGGCCCCGTCACGGAGGCCACCAAGAACGCCGTCGAAGCCCAGCTCGGCGTCCCCACCGGCAACCTGTGGGACCAGTACGTCAGCTACCTGCACCAGGTCATCACCCTCGACTTCGGGGTCAGCTACACGTTCTACCCGCAGCCCGTCGGTGACCTCGTGTCGAAGGCCCTGCCGTACACGCTGATCCTCGTCGGGGTCGTCACGATCCTGGCCTTCGTCCTCGGCACCCTGATCGGTGTCGCGGCGGCGTGGAAGCGCGGCACCTGGCTCGACTCGCTGCCCACCCTGTCGGGCAGCTTCATGTCGACGTTCCCGTACTTCTGGACCGCCCTGCTGCTGCTGTTCTTCCTCGGCTACGTGCTGCACTGGTTCCCGACGACGGGTGCCTACTCGGCCACGACGACGCCCGGCCTGAACGGTGCGTTCTTCGGTGACGCCCTGCAGCACGCGGTGCTGCCGGCGGTCACGATCCTGGTGACGAGCCTCGGCGGCTGGATCATCGGCATGCGCAACGCGATGATCAACACCCTCGGTGACGACTACGTGACCTTCGCCGAGGCCAACGGCCTCCGCGGGCGCACCGTCGCCATCCGCTACGCGGCCCGCAACGCGATCCTGCCGAACCTGACCGGCTTCGGTCTGGCGCTCGGTGGCGTGGTCGGCGGTTCCGTCCTGGTCGAGCAGGTCTTCGGCTACCCGGGCATCGGCTACCTGCTGTTCAACGCCGTCATCGGGCAGGACTACCCGCTCATGCAGGCCCTCTTCCTGATGATCACCGTGTCGGTGCTCATCGCCAACTTCATCGTGGACGTCATGTACGGCGTCCTGGACCCGAGGACGCGTCGATGACCAACACCACCACCCCGGACGCCACAGTCGCAGTCCGCACGCAAGAAGAAGCAGCCCAGGCGCCGAGCAAGCTCCGCGCCGCAGCCCGCCAGTTCGGCGTCGTCTGGTCGAACAAGAAGGCCCGGATCGGCATCATCATCCTCGGCGTCTTCGTGTTCGTGGCGATCTTCGCCCCGCTCCTGGCCCCGTACGGCGCCAGCCAGAACGGCTTCGCCCGGTCCGCCGACGCGACGCCCGACCACTGGATGGGCACCACCGCCGCCGGCGAGGACGTCCTGTCCCAGATCATCTACGGCGCCCGCATCTCGGTCATGGTCGGCGCGGTCGCGGGCATCCTGTCCACGCTCGTCGCCGTCGCGATCGGCCTCAGCTGGGGCTACGTCCGCGGCTGGATCGCCGAGGTCATCGGGTTCATCGTGAACCTGTTCCTCGTCATCCCGGGTCTGCCCCTGATGATCGTCATCGCCGCCTACTTGCAGAACGGCGGCATCGCGGTGATCATCGCGGTCATCGTCGTGACCGGTTGGGCGTGGGGCGCTCGCGTGCTCCGCTCGCAGACGCAGTCGCTGCGCGGTCGGGACTTCGTCACCGCCGCCCAGTTCTCCGGTGAGGGCGCGACCCGCATCGTGTTCCGCGAGATCCTGCCGAACATGACGAGCCTCATCGTCGGCAGCTTCTTCGGGGCCGCCACCAGCGCCATCCTCGCCGAGGCGGGCCTCGAGTTCCTCGGACTCGGCGACTCGTCGATCGTCAGCTGGGGCACGATCCTGTACTGGGCGCAGAACTCGAACGCGCTCCTCACCGGGCAGTGGATCCTGCTCTTCGCGCCGGGTCTCTGCATCGCGCTGCTCGCGATGAGCCTCACCCTGATCAACTTCGGCGTCGACGCCGTGTCCAACCCGCGGCTGCGCGACGGCGCACGGCCCCGTAAGGAGAAGCGCGCATGAGCGGCTTGCCAGAAACGCACCCGGCAGACGGCCTGGGCCCACGCCGCCGGTACCGGACCGACGCGTCAGCGGCGGGCCGGCCGAGCCGGTGGGGAGAGGCGCCCACCGGCGCCGCCACGGGCCTCCAGTCCGACGCACGTCACGACCAGGGCGACGCCTCCGTCCTGCTCGACGTCCGCGACCTGTCGGTCGTCTACGAATCGGCCGGCCAGACGGCCGTCCAGGCCGTCGACCACGTGTCGTTCCAGCTCAAGAAGGGTGAGTTCGTCGGCCTGGTCGGCGAGTCCGGTTCCGGCAAGTCGACGCTCGGCTACGCGCTGACCCGGCTGCAGAAGCCGCCGGCGCGCACGAACGGCGGCAGCATCGTCTTCGCGGGCAAGGACATCCGCGACCTCGACGACGAAGCCCTGCGCCAGCAGCGGCAGGGCGGCTTCGCGATGGTGCTGCAGTCCGGCATGAACGCGCTCAACCCGGTGCGCACCATCCGGAACCACTTCATCGACGTCTTCAAGGCGCACGGCCACGTGTCGCGCGACCGCTGGGACGCCCGGATGAAGGAGCTCATCGAGAAGGTGAAGCTGCCGACCTCGATGCTCGCCCGGTTCCCCGGGGAGCTCTCCGGCGGCATGCGGCAGCGCGTCTCCATCGCGCTGGCGCTCTCGCTCGAGCCGCAGCTCATGGTGTTCGACGAGCCGACGACGGCGCTCGACGTCCTCGTGCAGCACGCCGTGATGGACACGATCATCGAGCTCCAGCGCAGCGAGGGCTTCACGGCGATCCTCATCAGCCACGACCTCGGCATCGTCCTCGAGGCCACCGAGCGCGTCCTCGTCATGCACGAGGGCCGGATCGTCGAGGATGGCGGCTCCCGCGAGATCCTCCGCGACCCGCAGGACGAGTACACGCAGATGCTCCTGTCGCACTACGCCGACCCCCGCGCCGAGGTGGTGTCGCTGCCGGGCTTCCCGGACCGCTCGCTCCGCGCCGAGGCCGGCGAGAAGCGGCAGGAGACGACCTCGTCGTTCAGCACCGTCGGCTCCCGCGAGCGCAGTGCCGCCCGCAACCCGATCGTCGTCGACCACATCGTGAAGACCTACCCGGCTCCCCGCCGCGGTGAGCAGCCGGTGCAGGCCGTGCGCGACGTGTCGTTCACCCTCGAGCCCGGGCAGTCGCTCGCCCTGGTCGGCCAGTCCGGTTCGGGCAAGTCGACCATCGCGAAGCTGCTCACCGGCGTCGAGAAGCCGACCACCGGCACGGTCCGGTTCGGGGACCTCGACGTCGCCCGCCTCGGCAAGCGCGGCCTGCGGGACCTCCGCTCCGAGGTGCAGATGGTCTTCCAGGACCCGTACTCGGCGCTCAACCCGCTGCACACGGTCGAGTACACGCTGTCCCGGCCGATCGCGAACTACACCGGGCTGACCGGCCGCGATGCCCGGCGCCGGGTGCTCGAGCTGCTCGAGACGGTCGGGCTCACCCCCGTCGAGCAGTTCGCGCAGAAGCTCCCGCACCAGCTCTCCGGCGGGCAGCGGCAGCGCGTGGTGATCGCCCGGGCGCTCGCGAGCGACCCGCAGGTGATCATCGCCGACGAGCCGGTGTCCATGCTCGACGTGACGCTGCGCGCCGGTGTGCTCGCACTGCTCGAGGACCTCCGCGAGCAGTGGGGCGTCTCGCTCCTCTACATCACGCACGACCTGCTGAGTGCGCGGCTCATCACGGACGACATCATGGTGCTCCACGAGGGCGCCGTGGTCGAGCGGGGGCACACGGCCCAGGTGCTGCAGGACCCGCAGGACCCGTACACGATCGCCCTCCTCGACGCTGTTCCCAACCCGCGGAGGACCCTGCGCGCATGACGAACCTGCACGACTTCCCGACGGTCCCGCCGTTCGGGCACCTGCCCACCCCGGACGGCGTCGACGTCGTCGGGATCGACGTCCCGGTCGGGCGGCTCACGGCCTACCGGATCGTGCCCGAGGGGGTGTCGAAGGGCACCGTGCTCATCGTCCCCGGCTACACCGGCTCGAAGGAGGACTGGCGGACCTTCCTGCCCGTGCTCCGCGACGCCGGGTGGACCGCGGTCGCGATCAGCCGGCGTGGTCAGGCCGACTCGGCAGCGCCGACCGAGCCGCGGGACTACTCCCTCGACGAAGAAGCCGCCGACGTCGTCCGGGTCGCGCGCCTGCTCGACGACGGTGCCCCCGTGCACCTGGTCGGGCACTCGCTCGGCGGTGTGATCGTCCGGGCCGCCGCGATCCAGGACCCGACGGCGTTCCGCGACGTCGTGCAGTTCTGCTCCGGGCCGCACGGGTGGCCGTACCGCAAGGTCGCCGAACTGACGATCCTGCACGACACCGGCGGGAACCTCCGGCAGCTGTTCGACTCGACGAACCCGCTCTGGGCGTACCGCCCCGACGCCGAGCTGCCCGACGACGTCCGGATGGTCCGAGACCGCTTCGACGCGACGAGCCCGCTCAGCGTCGTCGCCGGTGGCCACATCCTCGAGGACCACACCGACGCCTCCGACGCCCTGCGCGCCACCGGCCTGCCGGTCCTCGTCGCCCACGGCGAGTGGGACAACGCCTGGCCGATCCCGTGGCAGCGGGTGATGGCCGAGCAGACCGGGGCCGAGTACGTCGTCATCCCCGCGAGCTACCACGGCCCCCAGGTCGAGAACCCGCTCGGGACGGTCGCCGTCTTCGACGCATTCCTGAGCCAGCACTGACTCGAACAAGCACTGAAAGGCACCATCATCTCCACGCTGCAGTTCCCCGACGGCTTCCTCTGGGGTGCCGCCACCGCCGCCCACCAGATCGAGGGCAACAACGTCAACAGCAACTGGTGGGTGCACGAGCACGAGCCGGACACCACCATCGTCGAGCCCTCGGGCGACGCGGCGGACAGCTACCACCGGTACCGCGAGGACATCCGCATCGCGGTCGAGCTCGGGCTGAACTCCTACCGGTTCAGCATCGAGTGGGCCCGCATCGAGCCCGAGCGCGGGTTCGTCAGCCGTGCCGAGGTCGACCACTACCGCCGCATGGTCGATGCCTGCCACGAGTTCGGCATCGAGCCGATCGTCACCCTCATGCACTTCACCGTGCCGCGCTGGTTCGAACGCGACGGCTTCTGGCGGGCACCCGACGCCGCCGACCTGTTCGCCCGCTACACCGAGGCCGCGCTCCCCGTGGTGCAGGACGGTGTTCGCTACGTCTGCACGATCAACGAGCCGAACATCGCGGCCATGCTCGCGGGCGGCGAGGACGCGGCCAACCTGGTGGCGTTCGGCCTGCCGAACCCGGACCTGGGCGTCGCCGATGCTCTGCTGGCCAGCCACAAGCGGTCGCGCGAGGTCCTGTCACAGGTGTCGGGCCTCCAGTCGGGGTGGACCATCGCGACGCAGGCCTTCAAGTCGTCCGGTGAGCCCGGGGCGGACGCCATGCTCCGCGAGTACGGGTACCCGCGCGACGACTGGTACCTCGAGCAGGCCGCCGGCGACGACTTCCTGGGCGTGCAGGCCTACACCCGCACGTTCATCGGTCCGGACGGGCCCCTGCCCGTGTCCGACGACGTCGAGACCACCCTGACCGGCTGGGAGTTCTACCCCGAGGCCTCGGCCGACGGGCTCCGCAGCGCGTGGGAGCTCTCCGGCGGCGTCCCGCTGATGATCACCGAGAACGGCATCGCCACCGCCGACGACTCCCGCCGGCAGGCCTACACGCAGGGCGCCCTCGAGGGCATCCACCGCTGCATCGAGGACGGCATCGAGGTCCTCGGCTACCAGCACTGGTCGCTCCTGGACAACTACGAGTGGGCCTCCGGCTTCCGCCCGACGTTCGGGTTGGTCGCGTGGGATCGCGAGACCTTCGAGCGCACGCCGAAGGACTCCGCCCGCTGGTACGGGCGGGTCGCGCAGGCGAACGCCATCGAGCAGGTCACCGTCTAGGGCGGTCGATCCCGCAGGCGCGCGGCGGACGGGAGGCCCTGCTCCCGTCCGCCGCGCTTCCGCGTGCCCGGCACGTGGCCGGGGCACGGGCCGTGGTGCGGACTGCGCTCAGGCCGCGGTGAGCAGGTCGGCGACGGCCGTCTCGCGGAGCAGCTCCGCGCGGTCTGCGGCGGTCGAGCCCTCGTCGTCGACGGCGTCCCGGTCGACGTCGAGCGACAGCACGACCCGGACGGTGTCGAGGTCGCCGGAGTCGACGGCCGCGATCAGCAGCGTCGCGCCCCGTGACCCGCGCGCCCTGGTGTCCGCGCCCGCGGTGGCGAGCGCACGCACGATCGCGGCGTGCCCACCCCACGCAGCGCGGACGATCGGGGCGTTGCCGTCGCCGTCACGGGCCTCCAGGTCGGCACCCGCTCCGACCAGCACGTCGACCGCCCGTCGCGCGTCGCGGTCGATCGCCAGCGTCAGCGGCGTCCGCCCCTCGGTGTCCTCCAGCTGCAGGGTCGCGCCGCGGCGCAGGAGTTCCTCGAGCATCTCGGGGTGGTCGAACCACGCGGCGGCGTGCAGCGGGGCGAAGCCCCAGCGGGGGTCGACGTCGTCGACGTCGCTCGCGTCGTCGGCCAGGTGCAGTCCGCCGAGGTCGCCGTAGGCCGCTGCCCGCACCACCTCGGTCGTCCACTCGACCCAGCCGTCCGGCACCGGGCCGTGCCAGCCGCGTGCCGGGCGCGCCTCGAGGTCGGCGTACACGCTCTCGGCGACGCTCCGGATCGCCACCCGGACGCCCCGGAACCGGATCGCGACTTCGCCGACGGGTGAGATCAGCAGGCGGAGTTCCCAGGCGTCGTGCTCGTTCAGGTACTCGAGCTCGCCCCGGGCGACGTGGGCGTCACCGGCGAGCAGCGCTGCGGCGTCGACAGTCGGCGGGTCGATGACGGCGTCCCGGAGCCGGAGCGACACCCTGGCGTGGTTCCAGCGACGCCACAGGCCACTCGGGGTGTCGAGGACCTCGTCGTTGCGGACCACGATGTCGGCGTGCACGACGACCGGGTCGGGCACACCGTGCCCCGGCAGGTCGACGGGGGTCGTCACGTCGTCCTCGTCGGCGTCCGGGTCGACGACGGCGTCGGCGGACTCCACGACCCAGCGTTCGATCCGCGAGTCGGTCCACTTGACGGTCAGGAGCGCGGCGACCGTGGGCGGGGCGTCCTCGAGCAACCGGGTCACGTGTTCGCGCTGGCCGTCGAAGTCCTCGAGGGAGACGTAGCCAACGGAGGGCCAGTTCACTCGACTCCATCGCACGGGACGACACTACCGGCGTCCGGCGACAGGGCTGCGGTGCCATTGCATCGCACTCGCGATCATCACACTTGATATGTCGTACCGGTATATCGTATGGTGGTCCGGCAGCGGAGGTCCCGCCGCGCCTGATCCGGAAGCGCACCCATGACCCCCAGTCCCACCCTCCCGACGGCGTTCATCGCCCCGGCAGCCGTCGTGTCGCCCTCGGCGGCCGTCGCTCCCGGGGTCCGCATCTGGGACGACTCCCACGTCGAGGCGCACGCGTCCGTCGGCAGCGAGACCCTCGTCGGCCGCGGCGTCACGATCGGCGCCGGTGTCCGCATCGGTGCGCGCTGCAAGATCCAGAACGGCGCCCTGGTCTACGGACCGGCGGTCGTCGGCGACGGTGTCTTCATCGGCCCCGGTGCCGTCCTCACCAACGACAACACGCCGCGGGCGATCAACCCGGACGGTTCCGTGCAGGACGCCGACGACTGGCGGCCCACGGCCGTCGTCGTCGAGCACGGCGCGTCGATCGGCGCCGGGGCGCTCTGCGTCGCCCCCATCCGCATCGGCCGGTGGGCGATGGTCGCGGCCGGCGCCGTCGTCGTCCACGACGTCCCGGACCACGCGCTCGTCGCCGGGGTTCCCGCCCGCCGCATCGGCTGGGTGAGCCGGACCGGCCGACGGCTGGCGCAGATCGACGACCGCACGCTGGTCTGCACCGAGACCGGTGACCGCTTCCTCCACTCCGAGACCACCGACACGATCGAGGCGATCCGTTGACCACCACACTGGAACTCATCCCCGCGGCGAAGCCCCTCATCGGCCTCGAGGAACGCCGCGCCGTCGATGCCGTCCTCGAAGGGGGTGGTCTCGCGCAGGGCCCCGAGGTCGCGGCCTTCGAACGCGAGTTCGGCGACGTCCTCGTCGCCGGAGCCTCGGTCACCGCGGTCAACAGCGGCACCGCTGCACTGCACCTGGCGCTCGTCGCGCTCGGCATCGGTCCGGGTGACGAGGTCATCGTGCCCTCGTTCACCTTCGCGGCCACGGCGAACGCGGTCCGACTCGTCGGCGCCGAGCCGGTGTTCGTCGACATCGATCCCCTGACCTACTGCGTGGACCCGGCGGCTGTCCGGGCCGCCGTCACCCCGGCGACCCGCGCGGTCATGCCGGTACACCTCTACGGGCACCCGGCCGACATGACCGCGATCGCCCGGATCGCCGAGGAGCACGACCTGCTCGTCGTCGAGGACGCTGCGCAGGCGCACGGAGCCCGGTGGGCCGGCACGCGCGTCGGCAGCTCGTCCGACGCCGCGGCGTTCAGCCTCTACCCCACCAAGAACATGACCGCGGGCGAAGGGGGCATGGTCTCGACCCGCGACGCCGCGGTCGACCGGATGCTCCGGCTGCTGCGGAACCAGGGCATGGAGCAGCGCTACGCGAACGAGGTCATCGGCTTCAACGCGCGGATGACCGACATCCACGCCGCGATCGGGCGTGTGCAGCTCCGCAAGGTGCTCGGGTGGACCGCACAGCGCCAGGCGAACGCGGCCTACTTCAGCCGTGAACTCGACGGGGTGGTGACACCGACGACCGACCCCCGAGCCGAGCACGTCTTCCACCAGTACGTCGTGCGGGTGCCGTCCGACCGCGACGGCTTCGCGGCCGCACTGCGCTCCGAGTTCGGCATCGGGACCGGGGTCTACTACCCGACGCCCGTGCACCGGCTCCCGTCGTTCGCACACGACCTCGACCTGCCCGAGACCGAGCGTGCCGCGTCCGAGGTCCTCGCGCTCCCCGTCTACCCGACCCTGACGCTCTCGCAGCTCGACCGCGTCGTCGAGGCCGTCAACACCCTCGCCGGGGCCGGACGATGAGCGGCGTGCTGCGAGCCGGGGTCATCGGCCTCGGGATGATGGGGCGGCACCACGCCCGGGTCCTCCGGTCGCTCGAGGGGGTCGAGCTCGTCGGCGTCGCCGATGCCCTCGGTGACCCGCACGACGTCGCCCAGGGCGTGCCGGTCGTCCGGTCCGTCGGTGAGCTCGTCGCACTCGGGCTCGACACTGCGGTCGTCGCGGTCCCCACGGCGCACCACGAAGCCGTCGGTCTGGAACTCGCCGCGGCGGGGGTGCACGCCTTGATCGAGAAGCCCGTCGCGGTCGACGGTCCGGCTGCCGCGCGCCTCGTGGCCGGCTTCGACCGCGCCGGACTCGTCGGTGCCGTGGGCCACATCGAGCGCTACAACCCGGCGCTCCAGGCGCTGCGACAGCGGCTCGACGCCGGTGAGCTCGGCGACGTCTACCAGATCGTCACGCGTCGCCAGGGGCCCTTCCCCGCACGGATCGCGGACGTCGGCGTCGTGAAGGACCTCGCCACGCACGACATCGACTCGACGTCGTGGATCGCCCGGTCACCGTTCGTCCACGTCGGAGCGCTCGCGGGCACCAAGAGCGGGCGTCCCCACGAGGACCTCGTCACCGTGACCGGACGCCTGGCCGACGGCACCCTGACCTCGCACCTCGTGAACTGGCTCACCCCGTACAAGGAGCGCTTGTTGGTCGTCACCGGTGACCGCGGCACGTTCGTCGCCGACACCCTCACCGCCGACCTGACCTTCCACGCGAACGGCACCGTCCAGACCGAGTGGGACCAGGTCGCCGCGTTCCGGGGTGTGTCCGAGGGGGCCAGTACCCGGTTCGCCATCACCAAGCGCGAGCCGCTCCTGGTCGAACACGAGGCGTTCCGCGACGCCGTGCTCGGGCGGCCGTCGGACATCGTCACCCTCCGCGACGGCCTCCGGACGGTGCTCGTCGCCGAGGCCGTCCTCGAGTCCTCGCGGATCCAGCAGACCGTGCAGCTCGGCACGGACGCCGAAGGAGCAGCAGCATGAACGTCGTCGTCGTCGGTCTCGGCAAGATCGGGCTCCCGCTCGCTGTCCAGTACGCACGGTCCGGTGCACACGTCACGGGCCTCGACGTCGCGAGCGGGGTGGTCGACGCCGTGAACGCTGCGACCGAGCCGTTCCCCGGCGAGCACGGGCTCGCCGACGGCCTGCGTGAGGTGGTCCCCACAGGGATGCTCCGCGCGACCACGGACGCCGCGGCAGCGATCCCCGGCGCCGACGTCGTCGTGGTCGTCGTGCCGCTCTTCGTCGATGCCGACGGCATCCCCGACTTCGGCTGGATGGACGCCGCCACCGACACGATCGGCGACCACCTGCGACCCGGCACCCTGGTCGCGTACGAGACGACGCTGCCGGTCGGGACGACCCGCGGTCGCTGGGCACCCCGGCTCGAGGCGCGCTCCGGACTCGTCGAGGGGCAGGACTTCCACGTGGTGTTCTCGCCGGAGCGGGTCCTGACCGGCCGGGTGTTCGCCGACCTCCGGCGCTACCCGAAGCTCGTCGGTGGTCTCTCCGACCAGGGCTCGGCGCGCGGCCGGGCCTTCTACGAAGCGGTGCTGCAGTTCGACGAGCGCGACGATCTCGGTCGGCCGAACGGCGTCTGGGACCTCCGCACCGCCGAGGCCGCCGAGCTCGCGAAGCTCGCCGAGACCACCTACCGCGACGTCAACATCGCGCTGGCGAACGAGTTCGCCCGGTTCGCCGAACGGCAGTCCATCGACATCGCCGCGGTCATCGACGCCTGCAACTCCCAGCCGTACAGCCACATCCACCGGCCCGGGATCGCCGTCGGCGGTCACTGCATCCCGGTGTACCCCCGGCTGTACCTCTGGAACGACCCGGAGGCGACGGTCGTCCGCGCCGCTCGTGCACGGAACGTCTCGATGCCGGCGCACGCGGTCGACCTCCTCGAGCGCCTGCACGGGGACCTGCGGGGCCAGCACGTGGTGGTCCTCGGTGCTGCGTACCGCGGCGGCGTCAAGGAGACCGCGTTCTCCGGGGTGTTCGGCACCGTCGACGCGCTCCGGGCGCACGGCGCGGTCGTGACCGTGTCCGACCCGCTGTACTCCGACGACGAGCTCCGCAACCTCGGCTTCGAGCCCCACGTCGACGGCGGAGCGGTGGACGCAGCGGTCGTGCAGGCCGACCACGCCGAGTACGCGACGTGGGACGAGTCCCGGCTGCCCGGCGTCCGGACGGTCGTCGACGGCCGACGCATCCTCGACGCCGCGCGGTGGGCCTCCGCCACGGTGACCACGATCGGCGCTCCGCCCGTGGTCGCCGTGGCCTGACGCCGTGCGGCCCTCGCCCCGGCGGCGCCTCCCGGCGATCGCGACGATCCTCGTCGGCACGATCCTCGGACAGGGCCTGGTCGTGGCGATCTCACCGCTGCTGACCCGGCTCTACACCCCGGCGGACTTCGGCACGCTCGCGGTCGTCACGGCGGTCGCGAGCATCCTCGGAGCCGGAGCGACGCTCGGCACCGACCGTGCGCTGGTCGTCGCACACGACCGGTCGACGACCAGCGCGCTGGTCACACTCGGTCTGCTCTCGACGCTCGTCGTCGGTGCCGGCACCACCTGGGCTGCCTGGGGCCTCCGCGACGACGCGGCACGGTGGTTCACCGCACCGGCCCTCGAAGACCTGTGGTGGACCGTCCCCGTGACGGTCGTCGCAGTGGGGGTGCAACGGATCGCCTCGGCCGTGCTCGCGCGGCGGCAGCAGCACCGGTCCATCGCCGTGCGCAACGCCTGTCAGGGCATCGGCCAGTCCGTCTGGAACCTGGCGATGGCCGCGGCCGGTCCGGTCGGGCTGGTGGGCGGCCTGGCGGTCGGCCGGATCGCGGCCGTGCTCGGGATGGTCCGGTTCCGGCGGGGCGACGGCGAGCGGATCACCCCTCGGGCGCTCTCGGCCGCTGCCCATCACCACCGACGGTTCCTCGTCATCACGCCGTGGTCCTCGATGCTGAACGTCGTCGGACAGCAGGCGCCGGGCTTGCTCATCGCGGCCCTGCACGGCAGCGTCGCCGCAGGCTTCGTCGCCCTCACGATGCGGGTGCTCGGTGCGCCCGTCGGCATGGTCGCCGACGCCACCGCGCAGTACGCCGCCGGGGCGTTCGGACTCCGCATCCGCTCGGCCGATCCGGTCCGCGGGCTGCTGGTCCGCCTCGTCGTGCGGTTGGCGCTCGCCGGGGCGGTGGCCGCGGTGGTGGTCGTGCTCCTCGGCCCGGCGGTGTTCTCGACGGTGTTCGGCCCGGAGTGGGCCGTCTCGGGGACGTACGCACAGGTGCTCGTCCCGGCCTTCGCGATCCAGGTCGCGGTGTCGCCGGTCACGCAGGTGCTGTCGATGCTACAGCGGCAGGGAGCACAACTGGCCTGGGACGGAGCACGGCTCGCGCTGTCCGCTTCGGCAGTGCTCGTGCCGTCGCTGCTCGGTGCGCCGATGCCCGTCGTGCTCCTGTCGCTCGCCTCGGCGATGGCGATCTCGTACGCGGCGGTGCTCCTCATGGTCCTCCGGGCCGCCCGGATCCACGACCGTGGCGCAAGCGGTCGACGGGCTACCAGACGACGACGAAAATATGACATGTAGATAACTCGCGTCGTGGGTGAACGGACCCATAGTTTCGGTGCATGGCTTCTCGACCGCGTCCGTTCGACATCGTCCACGTCTCGAGCGCGCACCCATGGACCGACAACCGAGTGCACCTCCGTGCTGCGGCGAGCGCAGCGCGTGCCGGGTACCGCACGGCGTTGGTCGCCGTCGCTGCCGCCGGTGCCGGCGCTGATCCGGACTGGCACCTGCCCGATCCCGAGACGGGGGTGTACGTCCGACGCATCCCGGCTCGGCGTCGCGGGCGGCGGGTCCTGGTGTCCTCGGTCCAGGTCATCGGGGCGGCACTCTCGTCACGTGCGCCGATCGTGCACCTGCACGACCCCGAACTGCTCTGGGCGCTCCCGCTCCTGCGTGTGTTGCACCGGACGGTGGTGTACGACGCCCACGAAGACCTGCCGGAGCAGGTGCGGGGCAAGGAGTACCTCGGCCCCGTCGCCCGCCGTGGCAGCACGGTTGCGGCGCACGCGGCAGTGGCCCTCGCACGCCGGTCACGCACCGTGGTGGCCGCGACGCCGACCATCGCGCGCCGCTTCCGCGCCGACCGGACCGTCCTGGTCCGGAACGTCCCACGGCTCCGTGCCCAGGACACCGACGCCCCGCCGGCCGCTGCTCGTGGTCAGGTGGCCGTCTACCTCGGGTCGATGAGCCGCGACCGGGGGATCGACGTCCTGACCGGCGTCGCGGCCTCACCCGGGCTCCCGGACGGCTGGCGTGTGATCACCGCCGGTCCGATCGACTCGGCGGTCGACCGCGGTGCGTTCGACGCACTGGTCGACACCGGGCGCATCGACCACCGGGGCGTCCTGGCACCGCACGCGGCCCGCGACCTGTTGGTCACGGCTCGCGTCGGGCTCCTCCCACTCCTGCCGACGCCGGCCTACGCGGCGTCGATCCCCACGAAGCTCTTCGAGTACCTGGCGGCCGGACTGGCGGTCGTCGCCACCGACGTCCCGCTCTGGCGGGAGCTGCTCGACGGCGCCGACTGCGCGACGTGGGTGCCACCGGGCGACCCGGAAGCCGTCGTGGCCGCACTCCGCCGGTACGACGGCGATCCTGACCTGCTGCGACGGCACGCCGAAGCCGGCCGCGCCCTGGTGCTCGAACACTTCCGGTGGGACCACGAAGAGCACGTCCTGCTCGACCTGTACCGCTCGCTGTCCGGCGCCTCGCCGATGCCGGAAGCAGTCGGGCGGTGACGCCGCTCCGGACACCCCGGTCGGTCGTCAGCCGCCGGGGTGCGCTGTTCGGCGCGGCCGGAGCGATCCCCGCAGCGCTTCTGGCCACCGGGACCCGGCCGGCCGCCGCGTCCGGGCGCTCGAGTCCCGCGCCAGCGGACACGGCCCGGACGGCGACCGACGCCGGGGCCGCCCTGTTGCAGGACGCCGTCGCGGCCACCGACGCGGGTGCCGTGCTCGTCGTGACCCGGCACTGGGTGCTGTCCGAGCCGCTGCGGATCGACCGCGCGATGACGATCCGGTTCGTCGGCGGATCGCTCTCCACCACGCGCGACATCGACCTGGTCGCCGTCGCCGCGTCGGACGTCACCATCATCGACGCGGTCCTCCGGGGTTCCGGGTCGGACCACTCCGGACTCGGTCGGGGTGTCCACGTCGTCGGCACCGTCACCCGGCCGTTCCGCGACGTCCGGATCCTCGGCGCTGACATCCGCGACTTCTCCCACGACGGTGTCCTGCTCGACCACTGCGCGGCGTTCACCGTCGCGGACTGCGTCATCGCCGACGTCGGTTACGCCGGCGTGCTCATGTTCTCGTGCACCGACGGCACGGTGCGCGGCAACCGCATCGCCCGGGTGACCCAGCCTGCGCCGTACCCGAACTCGTACGGCATCGAAGCCGTCCGGGCGACCACCACCGGACTCCTCGGCGCACCACGTTCGGCCCGGATCGTCATCGCGGACAACCACGTCTCCGACGTCCCCGCGTGGGAAGGCATCGACACCCACGGCGGACAGTCCATCGCGATCCTCCGGAACCTCGTCGAGAACTGCCGGGTGGGGATCGCCGTCGTCCCCTCGAAGGACGAGACGAACGCCGGCGCCACGAAGTACGCGCCCCTCGACTGCTCGGTCATCGACAACGTCGTCCGCCGCACGACGTCCGGCCCCGGGTCCGGCATCGTCATCCGCGGCGCGGGCGAGACCGTCGGCGACCCCGCCGAACGGGCGAACGGCATCGTCCTCCGCAACACGGTGACCGGTTACGGGGACGGTGACCGCGACGGGGCCGTCCTCGTCTACCTGACGCGGCACCTGATCGTCGCGCACAACCACTGCCCGGGTGGAGTCCGACGCGGCCTCTCGCTGTACCACTCGAACGATGGCATCACGCTCGTCGGCAACCGGATCGCGGGGCTGCGGCGACAGGGCACGGCGACGTCGGTCGCGATCGACGTCCGCGCCACCGAGAACCGCGGGCACCTGGTGGGCAACCGGTACGAGGGCAGCGTCGAGAGCGGTGCGCTCTACGGGGTGCTGTGCCGCCAGACGGCCAACGACCTGGTGCTCGTGGACAACGACTGGGCCGCGACGACGACCGCGGTCGTGGCCGGTGCCGGCGCGGTGCTCCTGGTCCGCGAGGGCTGAGCTGTTCGACGGCCGGGCACCTTCCGCCGGTCGGTCCGGCCAGCGGTCCACGCACGTGCGGCAGCATCGCGGCGCCCCGCGCCCTGCATCGGCACCGCGCGGAGCAGCATCGGTGCCGGTGCCGATGCCGCTGCCTGTGACAGCGCGGGTGCGGGTGCTCCGCCCACGAGTGCCGAGCGGCGCCCGGTCCGGGATCGTGCTCGCAGCCGATCGTCGCCGCGAAGCGTGGGCCGCCGTCTGGGCGTGGCCCGCTCCCAGCCGCTGCGCGGGGCGATCAGCAGGATCAGCGTGCCCATCAGCAGCCCGTGCGAGAGCATCGCCGTGAAGATCGACGTGTTCGAGAGCATGATGCTCGGCATTACCACTGCCATCGCCGCGACCCGCATCGGGAGCCCCCGGCTCGCGCCGTCGAGGAACCGCAGCCAGACGAACAGCGCAGCCGCCGCGACGAAGATCCCGATCCACCCCAGGTTCGCGAACCCGTCGGCGAACAGGTTGGCGTTCGCGTAGCCCACCGATCCGGGCACCAGGTAGTCGGAGATCCGTTTCGGCGGCGGCAGATCGTACGGGTACTCGATCCAGGGGCTGAGGAACGAGTACCCGTACCGGGCGACGGGGTTGTCGGAGAAGTAGTCGACGTACACCGAGGACAGCAGCCCCGGCGTCAGCATGAAGCGGCGGGTGAACACCGACGTCCAGGTGATGCCGCCCTGCACCTCGTCGGCGACCGCGGAGACGATCATGATCGCGAGGGGCGCACCGAGGAAGGCGAGCGACCGCGCCGGCTTCGTGCCCCGGAACAGCACCGCCATCCCGAGGACGGCGATGAACGAGAACAGGACCGCCTTGAACCCGGTGCTCGAGTACAGCAGGAACTGCCCGGCCAAGGCGAGGACCACCAGGGACGGGCGGCGACGGAAGATGCCGCGCGCGAGGACCAGCGGGTTGATCACGTACGCCTGACCGGTCAACAGGTACCCGAGGGCACCGCCGGTCCCGACGTCGGCCGAGTAGTCGGCACGCACCTCGTAGATGTCGTCGAGCGCCAGGAACCGGATGTGGATGCCGACCGTCGCCGCCATCAGGCCGTACGTGACGAGGGAGTAGAGGCCGCACACCAGCCAGGTGAGCGTGCCACGGTCGATCCGCCGCGCGCCGATGACCAGCACGTCGTCCGCCGGCTCGACCCGGGCTGCCGGAGCAGTCGCGACGCTCGGCGTGGCCAGGCTGACCAGTGCGAACGCCGTCCCGACCGCGGCACTCAGCGCGATCGCCGTGGCGGTGGACACGTACCCGGTCGAGATGCTCATGATCATCGTCGGGCTCACGCACACCACGAAGATCGTCCAGAGCACGACGTGCGACGGCCGGACGAGCACCCGGGGGAGCGTCAGTGCCACCCCGGTCGTCAGCACGATGACGACGAGCAGCGCCTGCCAGGGCGCGGGGACGTAGCCGTACCCCAGGTACGAGAAGATCGGTGCGACGAGGTTCGCCGAGATCCAGTTCATCGTGAGGCCGAGGAGCCCGACCGCGACGAACACGCCCGTCACCCGTCCGACCGGACGTGCGAGCTCGGCCCGGTCGATCGTCGCCCGCGTCACCGGGTGGCCGTCGGCGTCGATCGTGCTGCGCGGACGCCGGGCAGGAGTTCGTCGTACATCTCGACCAGCCGCTCGGCCTCCGGCGCCCAGGTGAACCGCGCGGCAGCCCGTCGGGCCTCGGCACCGTGCCGCTCGAGGAGCGCGGGGTCGTCCGCGTACCGGCGGATCGCCTCGGCGATGGCCGTGGGATCGTCAGCGGGGACGAAGGTCACGCACTCGACCCCGCGCAACAGGTGCCGCCACAGGGGGATGTCGGTGGCGATGACGGCGAGTCCGGCCGCGAGGTACTCGAACAGCTTCGTCGGGAAGATCTGGTCGGTGACGGGCGTCCGACGGAAGGGGACCACGCCGATCCGGGCGCGGAGGAGCAGGTCGCGCGCCTCCATCGGACCGACGACGCCGCCGTGCACAGCCCGGCCGGTGGCCTCGGCGGCACGCAACCGCTCCGTCGACGTCGCCCGGTCGATCGAGCCGACCATCTCGACCCGCCATCCGGCCGGGAACGACGGTTCCTCGACGACGGACGCGAGCACGTCGATGCCACGGTCATGACTCAGGACCCCGACGTGCGCGACCAGGGCGGGCCGCGCCTCCAGGCCGACCTGGGCGTCGTCTTCCGGACGCGCGAAGGGGAAGTTGTGGATCGCGATCCGGCGCGGTGCCGGGAACCGGCGTCCGGTCCACTCGGTCGCGGTCACCACCCGGTTCGCCGTCCCGGCCACGCGGAGCAGCCCGTGCGAGAGCCACGCGAACACAGCACGCTGCCGGTGGGTCAGGTAGTCCTTGCCCCAGACCTGGTCGGGCAGGTCCTCGTGCGCGTCGTAGACGACGGTGCGACCGGCCAGCCGGAGCACCGGGATGGTCCAGATGAGCTCGGGATCGTGCAGGTGCACCACCCGGGCACGCGACCGCAGCGCGAGGGTGAGCGCCTGCGTCGTCGACACGACCATGCGCCGGACACGCGCACGCCGTGGGATCCGCACTACCTCGACGGCCGTTGGTGGGGCGCCGAGGTCGGACTCGACGGCGATGAGGCGGACGCGGTAACCGGCGTCGGCGGCTGCCGCGGCTTCCCGCAGGTGGACGCGGTTGTCGACCCAGGGGTGGGCGCTGGAGACGTGGACGATGTCGGGGAGCATGCTCGGGTTTCCTCGGACGGGACGGGACGGGACGGGACGGGGGATGGTCAGGCGGCGACGGTGTCGTCGAGGACGCCGGCCAGGACGCCGGCCAGCCGGCGGTAGTCGTGCTCGCGCACGACGTGGTCGCGGCCGCGGGCACCCATGGCCTCGCGTTCGGCGGCGGGCATCGCCGCGAGCGTGCGGATGCCCTCGGCGATCGCCTCGGGGTCGTCCGGCCGGACGTGCAGTCCGCTGGCCGAAGCGGCCACCGGTTCGAGCGTGACGGGTGCTCCGACGAGCAACGGGCGGCCGAGCAGCATGTACTCGTACTGCTTGTTCATCGAGACACCGTGTCGGTAGAGCGGCAGGTCGTGCATGTTGACGACCAGGCAGTCCGCTCGGCGTCCGATGCGGCGGGCGTCGTCCTGCGGCACCCGTCCGTCCCAGGTCACGTCCACGCCGGCCTGGAGGCGCGACGCGCGTTCCCGGAGCGCGCTGACGTCCGATCCGTCCCCGACCATGCGGAGCACCAGACGCGGGCCGCCGCTCGCGGCGGCCCGGCGGGCGGCGAGGTCGAAGCCGTCGAGGACGGCTTCGAGCGCGTTCGCCGGCCCCATCGAGCCGATGTAGGTGACTGTGAAGCGGTCGTCAGCGGGCGCGGGCGCGAGTGCGGTGTCGGGCTCGTCCGTGGGCTCTTCGGGTGCGTCGGGTTCACCGGGCTCGCCGGGTTCGTCGGCTTGCTCGTCGAGCGCGACACCGTTCGGGACCCAGGTGAAGGGCGTGGGCTGACCGCGGTCGGCGTAGTACCGGCCGACGCCCTCGAGCGGGGAGACGATGTGCGCTGCCCGACGGACGACGGTCCGTTCCAGCCGTCGGAGCAGCCGGACCACCGGGTGCCGTTCGGTCATGCCCGCCAGCCCGAGGGCTGACTCCGGCCAGAGGTCGCGCGGCTCAAAGACGAACGGCACGTCCATCCGTCGAGCGAGCACCGAGGCGCCCCACGCGGCCAGGGGGTGGAAGGACCCACCGATCACGATGTCCGGTCGGGGGAGTCCCCGGAGCGACCCCGGTCGGAGCAGCAGCGCGGTGAACAGGCCGATGTCGGCGATGCGACGGATCGCCCGGCGGGCGCCGGCACCACGGTGGTCGACTCCGCGGAGCCAGCAGAACTCGTACCCGTCGCCCGTCCAGCGCTCGCGCAGCGTCCTCCCGTGCAGGTGGGAGCGGCCGGAAGGGTGGTCCGTGCCGGCGGCGATGACCACCGTGCGCCACCCGTGCTCGGTCAGCCCCGCGGCGAGGTGCTGGTGCCGGGTCGCGCGGCCGTCTCGCTCGCGGTGGTGCGCGTAGTGGTTGACGATCCAGACGGTCCTCACCGTGATCCACCCGTCATCGCCGCGGTCCCCTCGAAGACGTCGGAACTGACGTGGCCCGCCGCGGCGATGCCCTCGCGGCGGAGCACCACGACGACCGTGCGGAGCAGGATGCGGAGGTCGAGGCCGAGGGTCACGGTGTCGACGTACTCGACGTCCGACCGGAGCCGCTCGGGCCACGGGAGCGCGTTGCGGCCACGGACCTGGGCGAGACCGGTCAGACCGGGCAGGACGTCGTGTCGGCGGGCCTCCTCGGCGGTGTAGAGGTCGAGGTACCGGCAGAGGGTCGGGCGGGGGCCGACGAAGCTCATGTCACCCCGCAGGATGTTCCACAGGCTGGGGAGCTCGTCCAGGCTCGTCGACCGCAGGAACGAACCGAACGGCGTGAGGCGGTCCTTGTCGCTGACGAGGCCGGCCGCGGGGTCTGGCTCGAGCATCGTGCGGAACTTCACGATGGTGAACGTCTTGCCGTGGAGCCCGGGGCGGGGCTGCCGGAACAGCACGGGACGACCGAGCCGAGCCGCGACCAGGACGGCGACGACGGCGAGCGCCGGAGCGAGTGCGACGAGCGCGAGGGAAGCGCCGACGATGTCGGAGAAGCGCTTGGCGCGGAGCGTGCGCGTGCGGCGGGGGGACTGCATGGGTCGTGTCCTTGTCATCGGTCAGAAGGGCGAGCGCTCTTGTACTCGGAGCGGTAGTACGCGCTCCGGGATGCCTTGTGCTTGGTCTTGGTGAGGACGATGCCGTCGACCTGCTGGCCGACGCGCGCCAGTGCCTCGATGGCGAGTCGGACGTCGGAACGCCTTGTCTGGTTGGCGGCGGTGACCAGCAGGGTCGTCGACACGAGCGTGCTGACGAGTGCCGAGTCGGTGACCGCGAGGACCGGCGGGGTGTCCACCAGGACGACGTCGAACCGAGACGCCAGCTCGCCGAGGACACGAGCCATCGCCTCGGACCCGATGAGTTCGCTGGGGTTCGGCGGGATCGTGCCGGCGGGCAGGACTGCGAGACCGTCGACGCCCCAGTCCTGCAGGACGTCCTCGAGTTCGACCCGGCCGACGAGCAGGTCGGTGAGCCCGACGGCGCCCTCGAGGCTCATCACCGCGGCGACGTTGGGGCGACGGAGGTCGGCATCGATGATGACGGTCCGCATGCCGCTCTTGCTCAGGGCGATCGCGAGGTTGGCGGTCGTGGTCGTCTTGCCCTCGGACGGCCTGGCGCTGGTCACCGCGATGGTCGGTGCGCCGCTGGTCCGGAGGAACTGGATGTTCGTGCGGAGGCTGCGGAAGGCCTCGGACCGTGCCGAGTTCACCTCGTCGCGGATGATCAGCGGGTGCCGCGCTGCGTCGGCGTCGAACGCGATGTCGCCGACGACGGGCACGTCGCCGTCCAGGTCCTCGCCGGAGCGGATCCGCGTGTCGACCGCAGCGCGGAGCAGCGCGAGTGCCGCGCCCGCTGCGAGACCGCCGAGCAGACCGAGCGCGAGGTCGGCGGCCTTCCGCGGGGCGATCGGGCTCAGCGGTCGGGACGCCGGCGTGACCTCTTCGAGCCTGACGGACGGTGCCTGGTCGGCGCCTGCGGGCTCGATCTCCTGCACCACCGTGGCGAGGCTCTTGCCGATCTGTTCAGCGATCGTGGCCGCCGCCTTGGCCGACCCGTCCTGCACGCTGATCCGGATGATCACGGTGCCGGCGTCCACCGAGGTGGTGACCTGGGAGGCGAGGGCAGCGGGGGTGACGTCGAGGTCGAGCTGGTCGATGACGCCCTGCAGCACGCGGGGGGAGGCCGCGAGCTGCATGTACGACTTGATCTTCTGCTGCGCGGCGGTCGACCCCTGTGCGATCTCGCCCGCGGTCGCCGAGGTCTGGCCGGCGACCGAGACGTAGTACGAGGTCGAAGCCTCGTAGGTGGGCGGGGTGATGCTCGTGACGACGAGGGATGCACCGGCTCCGAGGAGCGTTGCACCGGCGATGATCCACCAGCCCGAGAGGAGGGCGCGGATGACGGCGAGGTAGTTCAAGAGGAGCCTCCGGTCGGGTTGCTGGACCAGTGTAAAACATCACATCTGAAAGAACAATACGGCGCGCAGAAGGGGACGGGAGAACACTCCCGTCCCCTTCCCGGTGCGGTTGTCCGCGGTGGCCTCAGCCGGCTGCGGCGATGGTGTTCCCCTTGCCCTGGTCGTCGACCTTGGGTGCCTCGCCCTTGTAGGTCAGGGTGTTGTTCGACCCGCTGAAGAAGACCTTCTTCGTCGAGGAGACCGAGATCGTGGCGTTGCTCGCCTCGACCGTGATGGTGTCGATCGTGCCGAGGTCGTAGGTGCGGTCCGAGCTGATGAGGTTCGCCGCGGCGCAGTCCTCGGTCGTGATCGTCTTGTCCGAGTCCTCGTCGTCGTCCCAGAGCTGCACAGCCCCGTCGATGCACTCGTTGTAGGTGGTCTGCGCCGCCTTCGCGGTGCTCGAGGCGGTCGGGGCGGGGTCCTTCGCGTCGGACGAGCTGCACGCCGTGACGCCGAGCGCGGCGACGAGGGCGATGGATGCTGCGGCGAGACCGCGGCGGATCGTGGTGTTCATCGGGTTTCCTCTCCGAGGAGTTCGTGCGGCGGTGACGCCGTGCGGAAGAAGGGGGAAGGCCCCTCCCGCCGAGGGAGCGGGAGGGGCCAGGGTGCTACTTGGTGTCGGCCGGCAGGGTGAAGAGCTCGCTGAGCTCCGTCCGGCCGTTCTTGGTCTGCTCGAGCGCGAAGCGGAACTCGGTCGCGCCGCGGGAGACCGCGCGGTCGAAGGTCCAGTTGCCCTGGGCGTCGACCTCGAAGGTGCCGGGGACGATCTGCGTGCCGGTGATGTTCAGCACGCGGTAGCTCGCGCCGGGCTCACCGGTGCCGGTGAAGGTGTTCACGACACCGGGGGTGACGGAGCGGTTCGCGACGGTCACCGGAGCGAGGCCGGCGGCCTCGATCGTGAACAGCTCGGACTTCTCGGTCTGGCCGTTCTTGCTCTGCTCGATCACGAACCGGAAGTTCGATGCGCCGTTGGACACGACACGGTCGAACGTCCAGTTGCCCTCGCCGTCGACCTCGAACGTGCCGGGGACGATCTGCGTGCCGGAGACGTTCAGCACGCGGAAGGTCGCGCCGGGCTCACCGGTGCCGGTGAACGTGTTCGAGCGACCCGGGGTGACGCGCTCCGGGGTGGTGACGGTCACCGGGGTGAGCGCCGCGGCGTTGACCGTGAAGAGCTCGGACTTGGCGGTCTGGCCGTTCTTGGTCTGCTCGATCACGAACCGGAAGTTCGATGCGCCGTTGGACACGACACGGTCGAACGTCCAGTTGCCTTCACCGTCGACGTCGAACGTGCCGGGGACGATCTGGGTGCCGGAGGTGTTCAGCACGCGGAAGGTCGCGCCGGGCTCGGCCTTGCCCGTGAAGGTGTTCGAGACACCGGGGCGGACCGCAGCCGGTCCGGACAGCGTGATCGGGGCCAGCGCGGTGGCGTCGACCGTGAAGAGCTCGGACTTGGCGGTCTGGCCGTTCTTGGTCTGTTCGATCACGAAGCGGAAGTTCGATGCGCCGTTGGAGACGACGCGGTCGAACGTCCAGTTGCCCTCGCCGTCGACCTCGAACGTGCCGGGGACGATCTGCGTGCCGGAGACGTTCAGCACGCGGTAGCTCGCGCCGGGCTCAGCCTTGCCCGTGAAGGTGTTCGAGCGACCCGGGGTGACCGATGCCGGACCGGTCAGCGTGATCGGTGCGAGTTCGGACGAGCCTGCCTCGATCGTGGTTGCCGTGCTGCTGGTGGTGTTGAACGCACCCTCGGTCGCCGTGCCGACGAGCTTGGTGGTCATCGGGGACGTCTCGGCCTCGGCGTCTGCCGGGGTGACGACGTCGATGTTCCACTTGAACAGGGTGTCGGCCGGCTCACGGAAGTACGAAGCCGTCCGGAACGTGTAGGTGTACTTCGTCCCGTCCTCGGATCGCTTGCCGTCGGTCAGGCGCAGGTAGGTGTTGTCCCACTCGCCGCCCGGCTTCTTGGCACCACCCATGATGGTGTTCTGACCCTCGGCGAAGGTGGTGCCGGCTGGAGCGGTGAACTCCACCGTGCCGCTCGGGTGGCTGATGACGCTGTTGGTCTTGAACAGGGACTCGACCGAGGTGACGCCGTCGCGTTCGAGCGTGACAGCAGCGCCGTCCTGCCCCGTGATCGCAGCGTCGTTGATGGTGACGTCGACGTCCTTGGAGTCGTGGTCCTCGCTGTCGATGGTCTGCACGACGTGCAGCGTGTTCTTGCCGGTCTCCAGGTCCTCGACCGTGATGCTCCACGCACCGGTCTCGGCATCGGCGTCGACGCTCTTCTCGCCGATCGTGACCTTCGCGCCCGGCGTCGCCGTGCCCGAGATCACCGCGGTCTTCGCCGCGTGATCGACGGAGGTGATCCGCGCGACGAGGTCGATGATCGCGGTCTCGATCGTGGTCGTCGTCTTGCCCTCGGCCAGGAAGTCACCCTTGCTGCTGGTGCCGGGCATGGAGAAGTCCATCGCGTCGGAACCGGCGGGAGCGTCATCGGCAGCGGTGACATCGACCATGAAGCGGTACTGCTGATCAGCCGGGCGTTCGGAGGCCCAGTCGGCGTCGAACGTGATGGTCGTGTCGTCGTTCGACAGGGTGCCGTTGGTCAGCGGGATCGAGGTGGATGCGTTCCACGCGGTGTTGCCGACGCGGCGCCACGACCCCTGGACGGTGTCCTGCTCGGAGAAGGTCGCGCCGTCGGGGGCAGTGAGCGTGACGGTGCCCTTCGTGTCCGTGCGGGCCACACGGTTCTCGACGACGAACGGCACCGAAGTGCTCTCGCCACGCTCGAGCTCGACCGGTCCCTGGTCGATGCCGAAGAGGCCGCCGCCGTCGACGATCGTTACTTTGAGGTCTTTTGCGTCGATTTCGGAATCCTTAATTTCCTGAACGACGTGCAAGGTGGTGTCCCCTGCTTTCAGGTCCCGAATGGTCATCGACCAGGAGCCGTTGTCGGGATCGGCCGAGACTGTTTGTGTCCCAACCTTGACAGTTGCGCCCGGTGTTGCTGTGCCGGAAATTTCTGCGCTGCGGGCCAGATTGTGAGTCTTGACAACTACCGCTTGCAACGCACGTACGTCGTTCAGTCCGGGGATCACAGCAGCGTCGGCCCCCGAAGTGAACCCGACGAAAATATAGTTGTACAGACCGCGGACAGCTGCTTTACCCATGTAGACATTCGGCTTAGCCGAGAGGACGAGTCGATTGCTTGCATCCACGCTCCACAGGTCATTAACGCCGCAGGTTTTCGATAGACTCCGACTGATCGTCATGTCATTGGCTTGCACACCGGTCGAAACGCAGTACCCGCTGAGATCGCCGCTCATCCATCGGAGCCAGAACTTGCCGTCGCTGCCTGAGCGCTCAACCCTAAGAGTCGCTGCTCGCCGGTTTGCCTCATCGAGGCTCGAAGCCGAGTAGTAGAGGGTGCTATCGGTGAACGCGGCACCACTTCCAACTGGAAAAGCGAACTTGACGGTCGACCGGTCGACGGGCGCGCGGCTGTAGGCCGGAGCTTCCGCGGCTGCCGTGGGGGCGGCACCGAAGGACAGGCCGCTGACGATGGTGGCTGCGGCCAGTCCGGCCGCACCCATGGACTTGAGGGCAGTTGACGCCCTCTTCTTGTGAGACATGTGCATCTTTCAGGACAGGCCGCAGAACGCGGCTGTTCGGGAAGGGAAGCACGCGCGCTCACCGAACGGCTCGCCGCGCATGTGTATTCAGAATATCACGTGAAATACCAACATACGCACGCCCTACCAGCGTGACCGCCCCTGAGAGTTGAGTGTGACCGGCGCAAGTTCCCGTGCTCAAAGTTGACGCGCCTCCACTCAGGAGTAGAGTTGAGTGCATCGGACGCAAGTCCAACGACTTACCCCCAAGCAAGAGGAGCAACACATGGGACGTGCAGTAGGCATCGACCTCGGAACCACCAACTCCGTCGTCTCCGTTCTCGAAGGTGGCGAGCCCACCGTCATCGCCAACGCCGAGGGCATGCGCACGACGCCGTCGATCGTGGCGTTCACCAAGGACGGCGAGGTCCTGGTCGGCGAGACCGCCAAGCGCCAGGCCGTGACGAACGTCGACCGCACCATCGCGTCGGTCAAGCGTCACGTCGGCACCGACTGGACCACCGAGATCGACGGCAAGAAGTACACGCCGCAGGAGATCTCGGCTCGCACCCTCGGCAAGCTCAAGCGCGACGCCGAGCAGTACCTCGGCGAAGACGTCACCGACGCGGTCATCACCGTGCCGGCGTACTTCAACGACGCCGAGCGTCAGGCCACGAAGGACGCCGGTGAGATCGCCGGCCTCAACGTCCTCCGCATCATCAACGAGCCGACCGCGGCCGCTCTGGCCTACGGCCTCGACAAGGGCAAGGAAGACGAGCTCATCCTGGTCTTCGACCTCGGTGGTGGCACGTTCGACGTCTCCCTGCTCGAGGTGGGCAAGGACGACGACTTCTCGACGATCCAGGTCCGCGCGACCTCCGGTGACAACCGCCTCGGTGGCGACGACTGGGACCAGCGCATCGTCGACTACCTGGTCAAGAAGTTCAAGGACGAGCACGGCGTCGACCTGTCCACGGACAAGATCGCCAAGCAGCGCCTGAAGGAAGCGGCTGAGCAGGCCAAGAAGGAACTGTCGTCGCAGATGTCGGCGAACATCCAGCTCCCCTACCTGACGCTCACCGCCGAGGGCCCGCTGAACCTGGACGAGACCATCTCGCGCGCGCAGTTCGAACAGATGACCTCCGACCTGCTCGACCGCACCAAGAAGCCGTTCAACGACGTCATCAAGGAAGCCGGTGTCTCGGTCAACGACATCGCCCACGTGGTGCTCGTCGGCGGCTCGACCCGCATGCCCGCCGTGGCCGAGGTCGTCAAGTCGCTGACCGGTGGCAAGTCCCCGAACCAGGGCGTCAACCCGGACGAGGTCGTCGCCGTCGGTGCCGCGCTGCAGGCCGGCGTGCTGAAGGGCGAGCGCAAGGACGTCCTGCTCATCGACGTCACGCCGCTGTCGCTCGGCATCGAGACCAAGGGTGGCCTGATGACGAAGCTCATCGACCGCAACACCGCGATCCCGACCAAGCGGAGCGAGACCTTCACGACCGCTGACGACAACCAGCCGTCGGTCGCGATCCAGGTCTTCCAGGGCGAGCGCGAGTTCACCCGCGACAACAAGCCGCTCGGCACCTTCGAGCTCACCGGCATCGCGCCGGCTCCCCGTGGCGTGCCGCAGGTCGAGGTCACCTTCGACATCGACGCGAACGGCATCGTGCACGTGTCCGCCAAGGACAAGGGCACCGGCAAGGAGCAGTCGATGGTCATCTCCGGCGGCTCGTCGCTGCCGAAGGAGGACATCGAGCGCATGGTCCGCGAGGCCGAGGAGCACGCCGCCGAGGACAAGGCCCGTCGCGAGGCCAACGAGCGTCGCAACCAGGCCGAGCAGCTCGTCTACTCGATCGAGAAGCTGATCAAGGAGAACGACGAGAAGCTCCCCGCGGACGTCAAGTCCGAGGTGCAGGCCGATGTCGACGCGCTCAAGTCCGCACTCGCGGGCGAGGACGACGACGCCGTGAAGAGCGCCTTCGACAAGCTCAACGAGTCGCAGGGCAAGCTCGGCCAGGCCATCTACAGCCAGCAGGACGCAGCAGCCGGCGCCGCCGGTGGCGAGCAGCCCGCGGGTGAGCAGCCGGCCGACGACGAGGACATCGTCGACGCCGAGGTCGTGGACGACGAGGACGACAAGGACAAGAAGTAACGATGACGGATCCCAAGGACAACGCGCCCCACGAGGACGAGCCCCAGGTCGAGGGCGACGCCACGAACGCGGCCGACCCCGAGGACCTCATCGAGGCGGAGGGGCCCGACGTCGAAGTACCGACGGACGGCCCCGCCGCCGGGGGCCCGGCTGCCGATGCGGCGAACGACCTCTCCCCGGAGGACGAAGCCCTGCTCGCCGACGCCGCCCGCGGCATCGCCGAGGACAAGCTGAGCACCGAGGACCGCGACCTCGTCGCCGAGATGCGTGCGGACATGCTCCGTGCGCAGGCCGAGCTGGTGAACTTCCGGAAGCGCGTCGAGCGTGACCGTGAGGCCAACCGCGAGGTCGCCATCGCCGAAGTGGTGCGGGCACTGCTGCCGGCGCTCGACGACCTCACGCGGGCCGAGGCCCACGGTGACCTCACGGAGGGCCCGATGCAGGTCATCGGCCAGAAGATCCGCGGGGGCTTCGAGAAGTTCAAGCTCGTGCAGATCGGCGAGAAGGGCGAGGCGTTCGACCCGAACATCCACGAGGCGATCGTCCAGCTCCCCACCCCGGGTGCCACCGGACAGACCGTCGCGGACGTCGTCGAGCCGGGATACAAGCTCGGTGAGCGCGTCCTCCGCGCGGCCAAGGTCGCGGTGGCGGTCCCGGCCTGAGCCGGGCCCCCACGGTGACGACAGAAGAAGGCAGGTGATCCATGGCCAGTCAGGATTGGTTCGACAAGGACTTCTACAAGGTCCTCGGCGTGTCCAAGGACGCCTCCGACGCCGAGCTGAAGAAGACGTACCGGAAGCTCGCGCGGCAGTTCCACCCGGACTCCAACCCGGGTGACGCCGCCGCCGAGAACCGCTTCAAGGAGATCAGCGAGGCGTACTCGGTGCTCTCCGACAAGGAGCAGCGCCAGGAGTACGACCAGGTCCGTGCCATGGGCTCCGGCGCCCGCTTCACAGCGGGCGGCGGGGGCCAAGGCGGGTTCGAGGACGTCTTCGGCGGGATGTTCGGGCAGCAGGGCGGTGGCGGACAGCGTGTCCGCTTCGGCCAGGGCGGCCCGGGCGGCGCCGGCGGCTTCGAGGACATCCTCGGCGGCATGTTCGGCGGCGGTGGTGGCTTCGGTCAGACCTCCGGCGGCTACCGCGGCTTCGGTGGGCCGACGAAGGGCCGCGACGTCACGGCGTCGACGACCCTCGACTTCACCACGGCGATCACCGGCGACACCGTCAAGTTGTCGCAGGGCAACGGCCGACCGGTGAACGTCCGCATCCCCGCGGGCGTCGCCGACGGTCAGAAGATCCGACTCCGCGGTCGCGGCGAGCCCTCGCCGGACGGCGGCGAGGCCGGTGACCTGGTGGTCGCCGTGTCGGTGCGGAAGCACCCGGTCTTCGAACGCGACGGGCTCAACCTGCGCGTGGACGTCCCGGTGACGTTCACCGAGGCGGCGCTCGGCGCGACGATCGAGGTCCCGACGCTCGGCGGCTCGCCCGTGAAGCTCAAGGTCGCCCCCGGCACGCCGTCAGGTCGCGTCCTGCGCGTCAAGGGCCGCGGCGTCACGACGAAGAACGGCACGGGCGACCTGCTCGCGACCGTCCAGGTCGCGGTGCCGTCGCACCTGTCGGAGAAGCAACGCGAGGCCGTCGAGGCGCTCGCGGCTGCGCTGCCCGACGAGAACCCCCGCGAGGACCTCCTCGCCAAAGCGCGCGACTAGCGTCGCGTACTGCATGCAGTAGACCCAGCCTGGAGGCTCGGCGCGGCTTCCCGGCGGACGCTCGCTGAGCCTCCAGGCTGGTTTTCACCCCACGCGGACGACGGAAAGGAACGCGCCATGACCGACATGGACGAGAACTCGCCCGTCTTCGCGATCGCGGTTGCTGCGGAGCTCGCTGAGATGCACCCGCAGACGCTGCGGCAGTACGACCGGCTCGGCCTGGTCGTGCCGGGTCGCACCCGGGGCGGGTCGCGACGCTACTCGATGCGCGACGTGGTGCAGCTACGCGAGATCGCGCGCCTCGGTTCCGAGGGCGTGTCGCTGGAGGGCATCCGGCGTGTGCTCGACCTGGAGAACGAGAACAGGGCGCTGCGCGACCGGGTGCGCGAACTCGAGTCGGCGTTGGCCGACCAACTCATCAACCGGCCCGGGGCGCGGGTCTTCGCTGCCACCGCGAGTGGTGCGGCGATCTCGCTCAAGGCGGGGTCACGTCCGCAGCGGAACACGCAGATCGTGCTGTACCGCGGGCCGCGCTGACCCGCCGCCGCACGACGATGCCCCGGACCGATCGGTCCGGGGCATCGTTGCGTCAGGGGCGCGTCAGCGGGTGTTCGCGTACACGGTGAAGAGCGAGGTCGTGTACTCGGATCCCGAAACCGACACCGCGAGCTTGAAGTCGAACTTCGTGGCCCCGCGCGAAACCACCCGCTCGAAGCTCCAGTCACCTTCGGGGCTGACCGTCACGGTGTCGGGCACGATCTGGGTGCCCGACGCGTTCAGCACCGTCAGGGTGGCCCCGGCGGGACCGGTGCCCTCGAAGGTGTTCGCCGATCCGGGGTCGACGGCACGGGTCGTGAGTTCGATCGGCGCGAAGCCGTCGTTGGTGGCGAGGCTGAAGAGCTCGGATCGCTCGGGTCCCTGCTCGCCCTTCGTCTGTTCGATGACGAACTCGAACTTCGTCGCGCCGCTGGTGACCACGCGTTCGAAGGACCAGTTGCCCTCGCCGTCGACCTTGAGCGTGCCGGGCACGATCTGGGTGCCCGAGGCGTTCAGGACACGGTAGCTGGCACCGGGTTCGCCGGTCCCGGCGATCCGGTTCACCACACCGGGCGTGACGGTCTCCGGATCGGTGACGCGGACCTGCGTGAGTCGGCCGGACTCGCCCGGGTTGATCGTGACCTCGGCGCTGGTGGTGTTGGCACCCTTCGAACCCTGGACGACCCGCAGGACGTGCTCGGCCCGGTCGAGGGCATCCGTGTCGACGAACCAACGGCCGCTGGGCAGGACCCCCTCGGCGCTGCGGCCCACGAGCCGCTCGCCCTCGGCGGTCACCTCGACCACGCGGATGGTGGAACCCGGCGTACCGGTACCGGACATCGCAACGGAGCCCCCAGTGTGGGCCGAACCGTCCTCGGGGGAGGAGACGACGACGGCCGCGCCGTAGTCGACATCTCGAGTGACCTCGTTCGCGGTGTCCCGAGCGCCGTCGATGAACTGGGCGGCCGTGACACGGAGCACGCCGCCGGCACCCGGGGCCGGGATGGTGGTCTCCCAGGTGCCGTCGGTCTCGGCCGTGACGGTCTCGCCCAGTTGTGCGCCGGCGCTGTCGAAGAGCCGGACCTCGGCGTCGGCCTGCGCGGTGCCGCTCGCCGAGACCGGGGCGGTCAGGTCGTCGGGGTCGAAGACCGCCTCGAAGGTCAGGGGTGCCGCCGTCAGCGTGATCTCGAGTGCGGTCGAGCCGGTCCGCTCCGTCCCCTCGTACTGCTCGAGCGACAGCGTGCTCGTGCCGAGCGGGAGGTTGGTGACGCGGGCGGTCCAGCGGCCGTCGGATCCGACGTCCCGCCGGTTGCGGTCGTCGATGAGGACCGTGGCCCCCGGTGTGCCCGTCCCGGAGATCTGGGCGCTCCTGGTCGAGACGTCGGTCGAGTCGATGCGAGCGGAGAACGACGGCGTGAAGTCCTCGGTGTTGGGGAGCCGGTCGGCCACGTTCTGCGACTGGAGCCGCATCACGCGATCGGTGTTGAACAGGCCGAGGAACCCCCGGTTGTAGGTCGACTGCAGGCCGGTACCGATCGGGTTGTTCGAGCCGGTGTTCGCTGCGGTGCGGAACCGCTGCTTGGCGTCACCGTCGACGCACGTCTCGAGCGTGACCGGCGAGTAGCTCGTGATCGACGCGGTCCCGGCAGTCAGGCAGAGATCCGGGTCGGAGAGGGGACGCACGGTGGTGACCGCTCCGGGTGCCGGGATGGACCACCGCACTGCGGAGGCTCGTGCAGCTGCCAAGGTGCTGGCCCGGTTCGCTGGGACCTCTGACCCGGCCGTGGCTGCCGAGGGTGCGCTGAACGTCGGGGTCGACGGATCGCCGGCGAACGCCGAGGTCTCGGTGATGAGCGGGCCGACCACGGTCAGCTCCGACTCGTCCGTCTCTGCGGCAGCGGCCGGGGAGAGTCCGGCGGTCGCAGCGATCGCCAGGACCGTCAGGCCGGTCGCGGCGCGGACTGCGGCCCTGCGGGGGTGTGTCGTCATCGATGTCTCTCTCTCGTCTCTGAGGGCGGATGGGCGGCGCCGTCCGCGACCGGTCGACCCGGATTGCACGCAACATATCAGGGCTCAGAGCGCACAAGGGACGCGATGATGCGAAATACGAGATGGCCCTGCATTCTGGAATACCACTGCCTGGACAGCGCAGCGAGAGGTCCGTAGAGTTGCGCCTGACCGGCCGAGGGATCGGCTTGACGGGGGGCGTATGGGTGACCGGGGACGGCCGGGGGAACACGGCCGGCGTCGAGTGCTGGTCGCTGCTGTGCTCGGCGGAGTCGGGCTGGCGGCGACCGTGGTCCTCGGGCGGCGCCCCGGGTCGACCGAAGCGGCGGACGACGTGGACGGCGACCTGCTGCAGGCGGCACTGGACGCTGTGCGCCCCGGAGGGGAGTACGTGGTCGACCGTGCCTGGACGCGTTCGCGGAGCCTCGTCGTCCGGCATCCGCTCCTGCTGCGGTTCACCGGCGCGGGTGCCATCCGCATGGTGACCGAGGCGAGCGCGGTCCTGGTGCAGGCGTCCGACGTCGAGATCGTCGATGCCGTGATCACGGGAGTCGGTGCCGACAGTGGGGGTCTCGGACACGGGATCGCGGTGATGGGACTCCGGGGTGGTCCGTTGCACGGGATCACGGTGCGACGCGGACACTTCCGGGACATCCCGCACGACGGTGTGCACCTGGAGTACTGCGACCGCTTCGAGATCACCGGGACGACGATGGAGCGCCTGGGGTACGCCGGCATCGTCGGGGTCGGAGTCGTCGACGGGGCCATCGACGGCAACACGGTGCGAGACGTCCGGCAGCCTGGGCGTCGCGTCAATTCCTACGGCATCACGCTGACCAGGGATGCCCGGTACGCCACGTCGGAGGCCCGTCGATCGGCTCGTGTCAGGGTGGCGGGGAACCGGATCGCGGGTGTCCCCGCTTGGGAGGGCATCGACACGCACGCCGGTGAGGACATCGAGATCCGTGGCAACGTCGTGAGCGGGTGCCGAGTCGGCATCGCCGCCGTCCCGTCGAAGGACCCCGCTGATCGGGAACAGACCAGCGTGGCGCCGATCGGGCTGGTGATCGCGGACAACACGGTGACCAGGTCGCCCGGGCTCGCACCGGGCTCCGCGATCGTCGTGAGCGGTGCCGGGACGACCGTGGGATCCACCCGACCGCGCGCGACGGGGGTGGTCTCGGGTAACGTCCTGACCGGCGGTGGGGGGTCCTCCGGCGAGGCCGGCATCCTGCTCAAACTGACACGGGGGATGGTCGTCGTTCGCAACCGGATCGAAGCGAGCGTCGAGAACGCCGTCTGTCTCGCGCACTCGAACGAAGCCGTCACCATCCGCGCGAACCGCATCGTGGGCGTCGGTGGCGCCGGTATCGGGGTGAACGTCCGTGCCGGGGCGAACCACGGCGCGATCACGCGGAACCACTTCGAGTCCACGCCGCACGCCTTGGCTGTCGCGGTCCGCTTCGGGGACGCGGACAACCGGTTCGCCGTCCGGCACAACACCTGGGGGACCGCACGGGTCCGCATCGCCCACGGCGGGGCGACGGTGACGACGGATTGACGGTGTCCTCCGGACGTCACAGCACCCCCGGAGCCTCGTGGGCCTCGGGGGTGCCGTGGTTCACCCGTGGGTCGGCTGTCAGCTCGCCGCGAGCGAGAAGGTGCCGGACTTCTTCGGGGTGCCGTCGACCGTCTGTTCGATGACGATGTCGAGCTTGCTGGCTCCCTTCGAGACGACCCGGTCGAAGGACCACGTGCCGTCAGGGGCGACATCGTGGGTGCCGGGGACGATCTGGGTGCCGCTGGGGTTGAGGACGCGGATGGTGGCGCCGGGGGTCGCGGTGCCGGTGATGTGGTTCGACACGCCGGCGGTGACCGACTTCGTGGTCACGGTCGCATCTCGCACAGCCGAGGCGGCGAGCGAGTAGGTGCGGCTCTTGGTGACGGTGCCGTCGACGGTCTGTTCGATGACGAAGTCGAACTTGGTGGCGCCCTTGGACACGACGCGGTCGAACTCCCAACTGCCGTCGGTGGCGACGTCGTGGGTGCCGGGGACGATCTGCGTGCCGCTGGGGTTGAGGACGCGGATGGTGGCGCCCGGGGTCGCGGTGCCGGTGAAGTGGTTCGAGATGCCCGCGGTGACGGACTTCGTCGCGACCGTCGCCGGGAGGACCTCCCGCGGTTCGGCGGTGAACGCGATGTTCCGCATCACCGACGTGCGGCCGTCGGAGGTCGTCTGCGTGAACGTCAGCTCGTAACCGTCGCGGCTGGTCAGGTCGGCGTCGGCTTTCCACGTCCCGACGCCCGAACGTGCGCCGGTGACCTTCGCCTCGAAGACCTCCTTGCCGTTCTTGTCGGTCGCGGTGATGGTCGCGCCGGCCTCGGCCTTGCCGGAGAAGGCCCGCGCGCCCGGTGTGTAGGTGTTGTCGTCTGCGATGCCGTCGACCTGCAGCAGACGCGGGAGGTGCACGCGCTCCGACAGTCCGGCGAAGTCGCGGCCGTCGAACACCAGGTTCACCATGTCGAGCTGCTTGTCGGTCGAGTCAGCATCGATCGTGTAGCTCCACCCTGCGTCACCACGGCTGACGGACCCGACGACGCGGTCGCCGTCGAGGATCCAGAGCCCGGGTGCGTCGTCGTTCTCGCCGACCACCTGCACGCGTCCGTTCGGGTGGACGAACACGGAACGGAGGGACGGGGTCGCGGCATCCGCGTCGGTGGGCAGCTGTTCGAGCGGAACGGCCACCCGGGGTGACGGGGTGCCGTCAGCCGCACGGCCGACGACGTAGACCGTCGACCCGATGCGGTCCTGCGGGAGTCGCACCGCGTACCCGGTGGGGTTCAGGTCTGCTTCGGCGATGGTCGCGCCGGCTTCGTCCTCGACGTCGACCGAACCCACGGTCGAGTCGAAGGCCCCCGACACGACGAACGAACCGTCGAGACCTCGTTGGGTCACCTCGTGCGTGGGCGCGTTCGGGGTGTCGGACTTCGCCGGTGAGTACGTGACGCCGCGGAGCTCGTTGGTCAGTCCGTCGGTGGTGGACTGCGACAGGGTGATCACGTGGCCCCTGTCCGAGAGCACTGCGTCTGCGCTCCAGGTGCCGATGCCCGACCGAGTGTCAGTGACCTTCGCGTGGAAGAGCGTCTTGCCGCTGGTCGTGTCCGTCGCGGTGATGACCGCGCCAGCGGTCGCCGTGCCGGTGAAGTCGACCTTGCCCGGGGTGAAGGTGTTCTCGCGCTGGATCCCGTCGACGCGGATCGTGCGCGGGATCGGGACGCGCTCGCCGCGCGTCTGCGTGCCGTCGGCAGCGGTGTGGACGCGGATCACCTCGAGGGGTTCGTCCTGGTGGCGGTCCTGCACGTTCAGGAAGAACGCGCCCGGGCCCTGCCCGCGGGCATGCGCCGTGTTGCCGATGACGAGCCACGCGTCGTCGCCACCGGCGTACCCACCGACGATCCGCGACCCGTACGGGGTGCTCCAGTCGGTGAGGAACTGCGGGGCCGACAGCTTCGGGTCGACCGGGAGCGAGTCGAAGTCGGGGTTGGACGTGACCGAGGCGCTGGTCGACGGTGTCGAGGAGGGGGCGGTGGCCGCGGTCGCCGTGGCCGGGGTGAGGAGGCCGAAGCCGAGGGAGGCGGTGAGGACGCCGCAGACGACTGCGGCGCTCCGGAACGAGGTGGGTGCCATGAGGGCTCCTTCGATGGGGGAAGTCTCAGTGTATTGACATGTGAAATACACATCCTGTTCATATCGCGAGTGCGATGTCCACCGGCTCGGGTCGGGCTCCGGGTACGCTGACGCGGTGCCAGACTTCGCCGACCTCTTCCGCCGACGCGACGACGACGCGCCGGACCTCATCGCGATCGACGGCACCGACCGCTTCCTGCTCGACGAAGCGCCGCACGTGCACGGGGACGCGCTGCGCCAGCCCGGCGAGGTCGCTGTGGTCGACGACCGGTTCGGGGTGCTGACACTCGGTCTCATCACGCAGTACGGCGCGTCGGACATCCGCGTCGTGCAGGACTCCCTGGTCGGGGAGCGCGCGCTCGAGGCCAATGCCGGCACGTTCGGGCTTCGGGGGTTCCACCACCCCGACTCGTTCGAGGACGCTTTCCGCGACGTCCGGCTCGTGGTGCTGCGACTGTCGAAGTCGCACGACCGGCTCGACGAGATCGCCCGCGCGGTCGCCCGCTTCGCCGCGCCTGACGTCGTGCTGCTCTGCGGGGGCAACGTGAAGTTCATGCACGTGACGCAGAACGACGTGCTGCGCCGGTCCTTCGGGGACGTCACGGCGTCGCGGGGGCGGGGCAAGTCTCGTCTGCTCATCGCCCAGGACCCCCTGAAGGCGCAGGCCAACCGTGCCGCAACGACGAACCCCTGGCCGCGGTCGGTGCACGTCGACGACCTCGGCATGACCCTGGTCGCCCACGGCGG
Source organism: Curtobacterium sp. MCSS17_006 (assembly GCF_003234215.1). NCBI lineage: Bacteria > Bacillati > Actinomycetota > Actinomycetes > Micrococcales > Microbacteriaceae > Curtobacterium > Curtobacterium sp. MCSS17_006. The sequence goes on from NZ_QKSO01000012.1 coordinate 110,618, forward strand.
TGTGTTCGCCGGGACATCGCTCGACCACGGCACCCGGGTGCTGCTCGAGGCGATGGACGCTGCGGTGCCGTCGGCGCGCACCGTGGTGGACCTCGGCTCCGGCAACGGGGTCATCGCGGCAGCGATCGCGCTGCGCCGCCCGAACGTCCGCGTGGTCGCCACCGACGTGTCGCGCATCGCGGTCGAGTCGACGCGGGCGACCGCCGAGGCGAACGGTGTCGCCGAGCGGGTGACCGTCCTGCGGGCCGACGCGGGCGACGAGCTCGCGACCGGCTCCGCGCAACTGGTGCTGTGCAACCCGCCGTTCCACGCGGACACCACGGTGACCACGGACGCCGCCGAGGCGATGTTCCGGAACGCGGCCACGATCCTCCAGTCCGGCGGTGAACTGTGGTGTGTCTGGAACTCGCACCTGCGCTACCGGCCGTCCTTGGAGCGCGCGGTGGGACCGACGCGTCAGGTCCTCCGGACCGACCGGTTCACCGTGACCGCCTCGCGCCGCGCGTAGCGGGCGGGGCTGCCTGGTCGGCGCTCACCCCACCACGCGCGTCGCGACCCCGTCGACCGTGCCCGCGACGACGTAGCCGAGCCCGCTTGACCCGGCCGGAGCCCCGGGGACGACCCGGACGAGCGGTGACCAACGGATCAGGGTGCCGGACGGCAGGTCGATCGCGACCGGATCCAGCGTGGCGGTGAGCACGGTGCCCGACTCGTCCGTGGAGACCCCTCCGAGGTCCAGGCGGGTCTCGGGCGTCCAGGAACCGTTCGGACGACGGACTTCGGCGATCAGGGTGGTCTGGCCGGGAGTGAAGGTCGTCGCGTCCGGAGCGGTCAGGGTCACCGCAGCGCTGAGCTGTTCGATCGACCGCGTGGTCGAGAGTCGCGCTTCGACACGCGTGTCCGTGCGTCGGGACAGCGCCACCGAGGCAGCCGCGCTCGGGGTGATCGGGTCAGCGGCCATCGGCTCGAAGCGACCGTCCAGGATCCGGTACCGCTGCACCGTGGCGGGGTCCGTCGGCTGGAGCGCGCTGTCGGCCCAGCGATCGAGGCGTGAGCGTGCTTCGGCGTGGCGCACCTCGAGTACCTGACCGTCCTCGTACGCCTGCGCGAAACCGGAGGCCAAGGCGTGGGCCGTCTCGTTGCCGCGGACCGACCACGTGCCGATCTGCTCCCGGCGATCCGCGCTGCGGAGGGTGAAACCGACGTACTCGCTGCTGCCCCACGATGCATGCGCCGTGTAGGTGGTGCCGGCGAAGAGTCGCAGGACGTGGTCCCTCGGGTCCGTGACCAGCCGCATGACGTTGCGGTCGGCGAGGCCGTCGAAGGAGAACATGTTGCCCGGTTCCACGGTCACCGGACGCGACAGGACCTCGCGGATGCCCGAGTCGTTCCGGAGTGCCACCAGCAGGGTGCCGGCGCCGGGAGCGGCCGCCGAGACGAGTTGTCCCGCGTACTCGGGGACGCCATGGCCGTCGGTGTTCTGCAGGTCGGTGACCTCGGGGGCCTGGTCGAGGCGCTGCTGTCCCACCACGACCGACGGCTGGTCTCCGGTGATGCGTCCGACCGGGACCGAGTACGGGCCGAGGTCGTGGTCGAGTCGGTCGGTCGCCGACGTCCGGTTCTCCCAGATGTCCGTGGTGAGCGGGGGGAGTTCGGCGAGTGCCGCCGAGGTCTCAGCAGAGAGCGGGAATCCCCACTCGGCGAAGAACGGGCGGAGGTCACGATCGGCGATCGTCGCGGCGGTCCGCGCGAACAGCTGGTGCTTCGAGTCGCCGTTGTCGGGCGTGCTCACCTCGCCGAGCGCGAGCCCGGTCCGGAGCGCCTGGTTGAGCCTGGGGTAGAAGTGCTCGCCGAAGCCCCGACGGAGCTGATCGAACATGAGGATCTTCACCCAGCCGTTCTGGGAGTGGTACGTGCGCTCGTCGAGCGGCTTCGCGAAGAACGCGGCGACGTCGGCGGCGTTCTGGCGGTCGAGTCGGTTCTCACCGCTGATCGCGTGCTGCACGTCGAGCACGGACGCGTTCACCACGACCTCGCCCATGCCCGCCCAGTTGTACGCCGGCGTCTGGTAGGTGTGGCCGACCTCGTGCCAGAATCCCCACATGTCCCGTGGTGCTGCCGCGAGGAGCTCGGACGCTGCGCCGCTCTTCAGCGGCATCGTGATGCGGTCGTTCCCGGCGCTCGCGTAGGCGCCGCCGGTGTCCGGGGTCGTGATGTGCAGGCGCTGCGGAGACTTGCGGGCGAGTCCCACGGCGTCGTCGAGCAGTCCGAAGTGGTCGTTCGTGAGTGCGACGACCCGGTCCCAGAGTGCGACTCGGGCTGTGATGTCGTCGGGGATCCGGTAGAAGACGCCGCTCGGCGGCTCCGCGAAGGTCCGGTCGCCGATCAGGGTGACGAAGGACGCATCCGGGTGCGCGGCCCGGTCGCGCGCGAACTCGTCGTTCGAGGTGGTGTCGCGGATGAAGACGGGCAACGCCTCGCCACCACGGACGGTCACGTCGTGCGAGCCGGACGGGGACCGGTCGATCAGGTAGACGAGCCCGTCCACCGGTGCGGTCACGGTGGTGGTCCCCTCGGTGACCGGGAAGGTCTTGATGCCGACCGCCGATCCCTCGTTGTACGCGCCGTAGTTCCCGTACAAGCCGATGCCCAACTGCATCGCCGGTGCACCCTGCGGCAGCGTGACCTCGATCTCGGTGCCCTTCGGTGCGAAGCGCGAAGCCGGCTGCAGGTCGCTGTGCCGGTAGCTGCGGCCCTCGCGACGACGTTCCGTCTCGGCGTCGCCCTGGCCCCAGACCCGCACGGTCGTCGCGAGGTCGTCGTCCGTGTGCACGATCGAGGCCTGACCCGTCGTCGCCGTCGATGACGATGACGGGGAAGGCGGCGATGCGCTTCCGACGGCGGTGACTCCGCCGCCGATGACGAAGCCGACGGCGACGAGGATCGCGGTGAGCGCATGGGGAGGCCGGATAGGAAAACGCATGAAATTAGAATATCAAATGCGTCTGCCCTGGAGCTGCAGAGGAGGGCGGCCGCGCACTGCGCGACCGCCCTCCTCGGAAACTGCTGGCTACGCCGGCACGTAGTCGAACGTGTCGGGGTCCGGGCCGGTGCGGTGACCCTTGTCGAGTGCCGTGATGTCCGTCATGTCCTCGTCCGAGAGCTCGAAGTCGAAGATCGCGAAGTTCTCCTCGACGCGGGCACGGGTGACCGACTTCGGGAACACGATGTCGCCGCGCTGGATGTGCCAGCGGAGGACGACCTGCGCCGGGGACTTGCCGACCGATGCGGCGATGCGGGTGATGGTCTCGTCGTCGAGGACGAGACCCTGCGCGATCGGGGACCACGCCTCGGTCGCGATGCCGTGCTCACGGTTGTAGGCGCGGAGCTCGTCCTGCGCCAGGTACGGGTGCACCTCGATCTGGTTCACCGCCGGGGTGATGGTCGTCTCGGCGGCGAGGCGGTTGAGGTGGTTGGTCTGGAAGTTCGAGACACCGATCGACCGCGCGGTACCGGCGGCGTAGAGCTCCTCGAAGGCCTTCCACGTCGGGACGAAGTCCGAGACGGTGGGCAGCGGCCAGTGGATGAGGAACAGGTCGGTGTAGCCGCCGAGCAGGTCGGCCGACTTCTTGCCGTTCTCCAGTGCAGCCTCGGGATCGTGGAAGCCGTTGTTGAGCTTCGAGGTGACGAAGATCTCCTCGCGCGGGATGCCGGACGAAGCGATCGCCTCACCGACCTCCTTCTCGTTGCCGTACATCTCGGCGGTGTCGATGTGGCGGTAGCCGACCTCGAGCGCGGCCAGTGTGGCGGCCTTCGTCTCGGAGGGGTCGATCTGGAAGACACCGAAGCCGAGCTGCGGGATGGTCTTGCCGTCGTTCAGGGTGATGTTCGGAACGGTCATGGACCCATGCAACCAAACGCCCCTCAGCGCGCATTCCGCCGACACCCAGGAACGGCGGCCCCGGGCGTGCCGCTCAGGCTGCGCAGCTCAGCTCAGCTCACGCGAGCGCAGCCGTGATGTACGCCTGGAGCGCCTGGCCGTACGCGATCGCCGGCACCTCGGACGCGAAGCTGCGGTCGGCGCCGCCGATCGTCGCCGTCACCGTGAAGACCACGCGACCGCCGACCTGCACCCGGGTGAGTCCGATGAACGACGGCCCGAGCAGTTCGCGCAGCTGGTCCTCGCGGGGCAGCCAGAGCGACTCGGTGGCGGTGACCGAGTCGAGCGCCCACTCGGTGGTGCCGTTGAAGCCGAGGATCGTGCCGGTGGGGGAGTCGTGCCGTTCGACGGTCATCTCGGACACCGTGTAGACGTCGTCGTCGATGCCGGGTTTGTCGATCACGAACCGGTCCCCGGTCTCGGGGTGCCAGCGGAGGCCGGCGTCACGAAGGGACCTGGCGAGTTCGACGGTGATCACGTTCCCACCCTGCCCGCGCGACCCGCCCCCTGTCACCACCTAGGTTGCCGAAAGCATCCCGTACTAGCATCGCCGAGCACCCCTCGCGCGAGCGCAACCCGTTCGTGCGCGCGACGTGACGACGCCCGGGCAACCGGTGCCGAGCCTCCAGGCCGTGGGAACCGGCCACGGGTCGGACCGCCGGTCGGCGTCCCCGACCGAGGCTGACGGACACCCTGCCGCCGAAGAGAAGGACCCGCATGACCCTCGAACGCGAGGAACTCCGCGACGACTGGACCGTGACGATGGCCGGAGGAACCGGTGCGCCGGACGGCGTCGCGGGCCGCACCATCCCGGCGACGGTGCCGGGTCAGGTCCACACCGACCTGGAGCGGGAGGGCCTGCTGCCGGACCCGGCGTTCCACCTGAACGAGCAGGCCGCGAAGTGGGTCGGCCGCGCCGACTGGGCGTACCGCCGCACGGTCGACGTCGACCCGCGGGGCCACGAGCGCGTCGACCTGGTCTGCGACGGCCTGGACACGGTCGCGGAGCTCAGCCTGGACGGCGTCGTCGTGGGCACGACCCGCAACATGCACCGCCGGTACCGGTTCGACGCCCGGGTGCAGACGGGGTCCGGTGGCACCACGAAGGACCTCGAGATCCTGTTCGAGTCGCCGTACCGCGAGGCCGGTCGGGTCGCTGCGAAGGCCGGCAGCATGCCCGGTCCGTACGACGAGCCGTTCCCGTACGTGCGCAAGATGGCGTCGAACTTCGGCTGGGACTGGGGCCTGACGGCGGTCACGAGCGGCCCCTGGCGGCCGGTCGCGATCGAGCGTTGGACGACCGCGCGTCTGCGCGAGGTCCGTCCGCTCGTCGACGTCGAGGCCGGCGAGGGCGTGCTCGACGCGCACATCACCGTCGAGCGCTCGGGCATGAACGACCTGGACCAGGACGGCGAGGACGACGACCTCGTGCTCGTCGTCACCGTGAGCGGCGAGACCGAGGACGGCGGCACCACGCGCCAGCGGTCCCGCGCGCAGCTGACCCCGAAGGACGACGAGACCGTCGTCACCGTGCGCGTGCCCGAGGCGCGGCGCTGGTGGCCGCGCGGCTACGGCGCGCAGCCGCAGTACGACGTCGTGGTCGAGCTGCAGACCGTCGACGGCGAGGTGCTCGACCGCGACACGTTCCGCACCGGGTTCCGGTCCACCCGCATCGAGACCCAGGTCGACGGCATCGGCCGCCCCTTCGCCGTGCACGTCAACGGCACGCTCATCGACGTCCGGGGCGTCAACTGGATCCCCGACGACGTCATCGTCTCGCGCGTCGACCGTGCCCGACTGGAGTCCCGGCTGGGTGCCGCGGCCTCGCTCGGCACGAACCTCGTGCGCGTCTGGGGCGGCGGAGTGTACGAATCGCGCGACTTCTACGAGGTCTGCGACGAACTCGGTCTGCTCGTCTGGCAGGACTTCCCGTTCGCGTGCTCGGCCTACCCCGAGGTCGAGCCGATCCGCAGCGAGGTCATCGCCGAGGCACGCGACAACGTCGCCCGGCTCGCCCGCCACCCCTCGCTGGTGGTCTGGAACGGCAACAACGAGAACATCTGGCTGCACGACGCTGACGGCTGGGGTGCGGAGCTGGGCGATCGTGGCTGGGGACTCGACTACTACCTCGACCTGCTGCCGACGATCGTCGACGCGGTCGACCCGTCGCGCTTCTACACGGTCGCGTCGCCGTGGTCCGGCTCCGAGTCGCTGCCCGCGAACGAGGTCGACCACGAGACGCACCACTCGTGGGACGTCTGGAACCGGCTGCCCGACACCGCCTACCGCGAGTCGGTGCCGCGCTTCGTGTCGGAGTTCGGCTGGCAGGCGCCGCCCGCCTGGCGCACGCTGCGCGAGGCGGTCACGGACGCGCCGCTGCGGGTCGACTCGCCCGGTGTGGTCCACCACCAGAAGGCGGCGGACGGGATGGCCAAGCTGGCCCGCGGGCTGGAGCCGCGCTTCGGCGCGGTCGACCCGGCCGCGTTCGACGCGTGGCACTACCTGACGCAGCTGCAGCAGGCGCGGGCGATCGCGACCGGCATCGAGCACTGGCGCACGCACTGGCCGCGCAACACCGGCGTGGTGGTGTGGCAGCTGAACGACCTGTGGCCGGTGTCGTCGTGGTCGGCGATCGACTCTGCGGGGCGCCTGAAGCCGCTGGCGCACGAGCTGCGCCGCCTGTACGACGACGTGCTGCTGACCATCCGTCCGGTGTCGTCGGTCTCGGTGACGCCGGGTGCGGAGCGGACTGGAGGCCCGGATCACCCGGGTGCGTCGCCTGCGGTCGGCGAGACGGCTGACCTGGGCGAGCTCGCGGACACGCTCTCGCTGGGCGTCTCGCCCGGTGCGTTCGGGTCCTCGCCCGTCGAGGTGGCCGTCCGGTCGACCCGCACCGGGCACGACAGCGTGGTGCGGGTGCGCCGGATCACCACGGCCGGCACGATCCTGGCCGAGGCGTCGCTGCCGGTCCGGCTGTCGTCCGCCGGCGTCGCGGTCGTCGCACTGCCCGAGTCGGTCGGTGTCGTCGACGACCCGGCCAACGAGCTCATCATCGCGGACATGGACTGGCGCCGCGCGGTCTGGACCCCTGGTCCCGACGCCGCGATGCGATGGGAGCCCGCGCGCTACCGGACCTCGTTCGCGGTGGTCGACGGTGGTCTGGACCTGACCGTCGAGGCCGACTCGCTCGTCCGCGACCTGCTGGTGCAGCCGGACCGGGTCGCGGCGGACGGCACGGTCGACCGCGGGTTCATGACGCTGCTGCCCGGCGAGCGGGTGGTGTTCCGGCTCGGCGGTGTGACCGAGGCCGACATCCCGGCGCTCCGCGAGGCGCCCGTGCTGTGGAGCATCGACGGCGTCCTGCGGTGACCGGAGCGCTTCCCTGGACGAACGGTGTCCGTTCCGGGGGCCGGCCTGGGCATCCGGGGGCGGGGGAGTTACCATGGGGGGACACGGACTTCCGCCGCGGTGATCGACGACGATCAGCGGACGGCGACCAGTTCCAGATCAAGGAGTCATGATGATTGGTAACCTGACCGGCCTTCACCTGCTGATCATCCTCGGGATCGTCATCCTGCTGTTCGGCGCGACCAAGCTCCCGGCGCTCGCCAAGGGCCTCGGCCAGTCGATCAACATCTTCAAGAAGGAGATGTCCGACGACGAGAAGAAGGCCCAGGCCAACGGCACGGCTCCGGACGGCACGGTGCAGAACAGCACCGTCCAGAACGTCCCCGCCGAGCCCGCCGCCGGTCCGGTCCTGAACCCGGGGTCGACCGCGCAGCCGAACACCGACTCCCGGCGTTAGGACACCCTGACCCGTCCTGTCCGCAGCCCCCGCGACCACATCTGTCGCGGGGGCTTCGTCGTGCGGGATCGACCGCGGGGTACCCGGTGCCGCAGGATGAGCACATGACCGCTCCCGCTCCCGTTCCGGCCCCCGTGCCGCACGGCGTCGCGCCGCTCCGGGACGACCGGCGGATCGTGCTGGTGGTGGCGATCCTGGCGTCGTTCGTCGTCGGGCTCGACTCGAGCGTCGTGAACGTCGCACTCCCCGCGATCCGGCAGGAGCTCGGCGGCGGACTCGTCGTGCAGCAGTGGGTCGTCGACGCGTACCTGGTCACCCTCGGCTCGCTCATCCTGGTCGCCGGCAGCCTGTCCGACCTGTTCGGCCGAGTCCGGATCATCACGTGGGGGCTCGTGGTCTTCGGCATCGCGTCCGTGGTGTGCGCGATCGCCCCGACCGGCGAGGTGCTCATCGTCGCCCGGGCGCTGCAGGGCGTCGGCGGGGCGCTCGTCATGCCGAGCGCGCTCGCCCTCATCGTCGCCGCGTTCCGCGGGGCGGCGCAGGCGAAGGCCATCGGCACGTGGACGGCGTGGTCGAGTGCGGCCACGATCCTCGGTCCCGTGGTCGGCGGGCTCGTGGTGGACGGCATCGGGTGGCGGTGGGTCTTCGTGCTCACCGCGGTGCCGATCGCCGTGACGATCCCGCTGGTCCTGCGCATCACCGGCGACGTGCACCCCGCTGTCCGCCCGCGCATCGACGTCGTCGGGGCCGTGCTCGCCGTGGTGGGTGTCGGCGGTGTCGTGCTCGGGCTCATCGAGCAGGAGCGGTTGGGGTGGGGTGCGCCCGTGGTGGTCGGCGCGCTCGTGCTCGGGGCAGCCGCACTGGTGGCCTTCGTGCCGTGGGAGCTGCGGGTGACGCGGACGACGGGGTCGCCGCTCGTGCCGCTCGAGCTGTTCCGGGCGCGGAACTTCACGGTCGGCAACCTCGCGACCCTGTCCATCTACGGGGCGCTCGGCATGGTGTTCTTCGTCGTCACCCTGTTCCTGCAGGAGGTCTGGCGGTTCCCGGCCTGGCTCGCCGGCCTCGCGACGCTGCCGCCGACGATCATGCTGCTCGCGCTGTCCACCGCCGTCGGGTCCTTCGCCGGTCGGTACGGCCCGCGGTGGTTCATGGCCGCGGGTCCGGCGGTCGGCGCGGTCGGGGCGCTCCTGCTGCTGCTCGCCGGCGACGACCCGAACGGCTACTGGTGGTCGGTGTTCCCCGGACTGGTGCTGATCGGCGTGGGCATCGCCCTGATGGTCACGCCCTTGACCAGCGCGGTGCTCGGATCGGTGCCGCAGTCCGAGGCCGGGTCCGGTTCGGCCGTGAACAACGCGGTCGCGCGGATCGCCGGACTCGTGACGGTGGCACTGGCCGGCGTGGTGCTCGGCGGTGAGGTGAGCGTCGACGGGCTGCACCGGGCCATGGTGGTGATGGCGCTCCTGCTGGCGGCCGGCGCCGTCGTCTGCGCGGTCGGGATCCGGAATACCCCCGCGCGGACGTAAGTTGAGTGGAGTAGACTCAACTCCAGGACCACCGCAACGAAAGGACGGAACGCATGGCGAACCTCCAGGGCGCTCCTGACTCGCAAGAACGACAGAAGACCGCCCTCGAGCAGTACGGCATCGACCTCACGGCGATCGCCCGCAGCGGCAAGCTCGACCCCGTGATCGGCCGCGACTCCGAGATCCGGCGCGTCTCCCAGGTGCTGACGCGCCGCACCAAGAACAACCCGGTGCTCATCGGCGAGCCCGGCGTCGGCAAGACCGCCGTCGTCGAGGGGCTCGCGCAGCGCATCGTCGCCGGGGACGTCGCCGACTCCCTCAAGGACAAGCGACTCATCTCGCTCGACATCTCCGCCCTCATCGCCGGCGCCAAGTACCGCGGCGAGTTCGAGGAGCGGCTCAAGGCCGTGCTCAAGGAGATCAACGACTCCGACGGGCAGGTCATCACGTTCATCGACGAGCTGCACACCCTGATGGGTGCCGGGGGCGGCGAGGGCTCCGTCGCGGCGTCGAACATGCTCAAGCCGATGCTCGCCCGCGGGGAGCTCCGGCTCATCGGCGCGACGACCCTCGACGAGTACCGCGAGTACATCGAGAAGGACGCCGCGCTCGAACGACGCTTCCAGCAGGTCTACGTGGGTGAGCCCAGCGTCGAGGACGCCGTGGCGATCCTCCGCGGGCTCAAGGAGCGCTACGAGGCGCACCACAAGGTGACGATCAACGATTCCGCACTGGTCGCGGCCGCGAGCCTGTCGAACCGGTACATCTCCGGCCGGCAGCTGCCCGACAAGGCCATCGACCTGATCGACGAGGCCGCGAGCCGGCTCCGGATGGAGATCGACTCCAGCCCGGTCGAGATCGACGAGCTGAAGCGGAACGTCGACCGTCTGCGTGTCGAGGAGTTCGCGCTCAAGCAGGAGAAGGACGACGCCTCCAAGGTCCGCCTCGAGACGCTGCGCAACGAGCTGCGCACCCGCGAGGAACGGCTGGCCGAGCTCGAGCAGCGCTGGCAGGCCGAGCGCGCGAGCCTCAACCGCATCGGTGAGCTCAAGCAGCAGCTCGACGACCTGAACATGCGGTCGCAGCGCGCTCAGCGCGAGGCCGACTACGAACTCGTCTCCCGCCTGGAGTACGGCGAGAAGCCCCGCATCGAGGCCGAGCTCGCCGCCGCCGAACAGGCCGAGAGCGCCGACCGGATGGTGAACGACAGCGTCACCGACGAGGACATCGCCGCCGTCATCGCGCAGTGGACGGGCATCCCGCTCGGCCGACTGCTGCAGGGCGAGACCGAGAAGCTCCTGCACCTCGAGAGCGAGCTCGGCCGCCGCATCATCGGGCAGCGCACCGCCGTGACCACCGTGTCCGAGGCGGTCCGTCGCACCCGCGCCGGCATCTCCGACCCGGACCGGCCGACCGGTTCGTTCCTGTTCCTCGGACCGACGGGCGTCGGCAAGACCGAGCTGGCCAAGGCGCTCGCCGAGTTCCTGTTCGACGACGAGAAGGCCCTCGTCCGCATCGACATGAGCGAGTACGGCGAGAAGCACTCCGTGGCCCGCCTGATCGGTGCCCCGCCCGGGTACGTCGGGTACGAGGCCGGTGGACAGCTCACCGAGGCGGTCCGCCGCCGTCCGTACTCGGTGATCCTGCTCGACGAGATCGAGAAGGCGCACCCCGAGGTGTTCGACGTGCTGCTGCAGGTGCTCGACGACGGCCGGCTGACCGACGGCCAGGGGCGCACGGTCGACTTCCGGAACACGATCCTCGTGCTCACGTCGAACCTGGGGTCGCAGTTCATGACGGACCTGTCCCTGAGCGACGCGCAGCGGGAAGAGGCGGTCCGTGAACTCGTGCAGCAGGCGTTCCGGCCGGAGTTCATCAACCGCCTCGACGACATCGTGGTGTTCCAGGCCCTGACGGCCGACGACCTCGGGCAGATCGTGTCGCTCTACGTCGACCGGTTGGCTCGTCGCCTGACCGACCGCCGACTCGAGCTCGCCGTCACCCCCGAGGCACGCGGCTGGCTGGCCGAGCGCGGGTACGACCCGCTCTACGGTGCGCGGCCCCTGCGTCGCCTGATGCAGCGGCAGATCGACGACCGGTTGGCCCGCGCGATCCTGTCGGGTGACGTCCGTGACGGCGACACCGTCCGGGTGGACGTCGCCGCGGACGGCGACGGCCTGACGGTCGAGCCCTTCGAGCTGGCCGAGATCGTCGAGGAGTAGTCCACCAAGACGGACGGGAGGCCCGTCACCGGTTCCTGGGACCGGCGACGGGCCGTTCGTCTACCGTCCACGGCATGCCTGAGATCCGCGCGATCCGTCGCCTCACCGATGCCGTCGAGCACGCGAGCGTGCTCGACAAGGCCGTCGACATCGACCGTGCCGTCGTGAACGCCCTCGCCAAGCCGAAGGCCCTGCGCCAGCTGCTGCACGGCGTGCCGTTCGGCCACCCGATCCACCCGCTCATGGTGCAGGTGCCCCTCGGTGCCTGGATCTCCGCCGCGGTGCTCGACCTGGTCGGCGGGAAGGGCAACGCGAAGGCCGCCAAGACCCTGGTCGGCGTCGGGGTCGTCTCGGCGAGCAGCGCCTCGGTCGCCGGCTACGTCGACTGGTCCGAGCTGAACCGCGAGCAGCTCCGCACCGGATGGGTGCACCAGGCCGTGAACTGGACCGGCCTGTCGCTCTACGGCCTGTCGTGGCTGCAGCGGAAGCGCGGCAACCACGGTGCCGGCAAGCTGCTGGGCTTCGCGGGTCTCGCCGTGGTCAGTGTCGGCGGGTACCTCGGCGGACACCTGTCCTACCGTCAGCGTGCCGGCGTCAGTGACCACGGTGAGGTGCCGTTCGACGCCTGATCCTCTCAGCCGCTCCATGGGTACATCACGTGCAATATACGGATGCGCGTACTCGTGGTGGACGATGAGACTGCCCTCGCCGACCTGATCGCGAAGGGGCTTGCACGCCAGGACATGGCCGTCGACGTCGCGTACCGCGGCGACGACGCCGACGAACTGCTGTCCGTCAACGACTACGACGTCGTCGTGCTGGACCGCGACGTCCCCGGGCTCCACGGCGACGAGGTCGCCCGGAGGCTCGCGGCCCGCGGCAGCCTCACCCGGATCCTGATGCTCACCGCGGCGACCGCCCTGGCCGATCGCGTGCACGGACTCGAACTCGGCGCCGACGACTACCTGGCGAAGCCGTTCGAGTACCCCGAGCTCGTCGCTCGCATTCGCGCACTCGGCCGCCGGAGCATCGCCCCGGTCGCTCCCGTCCTCCGACGCGCCGGACTCGTCGTCGACACGAACCGACGGATGGCGACACGCGACGGCCGACCGCTCGATCTGACGTCGAAGGAGCTCGGCGTCCTCGAGGAGCTCCTGCGCGCCGACGGCCGCATCGTCTCGACCGAGGAACTGCTCGAGAAGGTCTGGGACATGAACATCGACCCGTTCACCGCGGCCGTCCGGGTGACGATGTCGAAGCTCCGCAAGAAGCTCGGCGACCCGGACCCGATCCGGACGGTGCCCGGCCGGGGCTACTCCCTGTGAGGCGGGTCCGGCGAACCTGGAGCATCCGCGTCCGTACCGCGGTGACGTTCGCGCTCGCAGCGATGGCGCTCGCGACCGGTGTCGTCGTGTTCTCGAACGTGATGTCCCTGGCCGGGGTCGGCGCCGGACTCGACACCACGTCGGCGCGGACCGCCACACCCGCGCAGGAGTTCGCGGCCGCCTCGCCGGCACCGCTGGAGCCGGGTGGCGCCGGTGGGCGCGACCCGTCGGCGGTCACGGTGATCCAACTCGTCGCCGTGCAGCAGTGGCAGTGGTCCGCCGTCGGCATCGCGGGTGCCGGGGCGCTGGCCGGAGGTGTCGGGTGGCTGGTCAGCCAGCGGATGCTCCGACCGATCGACCGGATCACCGCGACGGCGAACCGGATCACGGCGTCGAACCTGCACGAGCGGATCGAACTCGACGGCCCGGACGACGAGCTGCGGCGCCTGTCCCGCACCGTCGACGGCCTGCTCGACCGGCTCGAGACGGCGTTCGAGAGTCAACGCCGGTTCGTGGCGCAGGCGTCGCACGAACTCCGGACACCGCTCGCCGTCCAACGGGCCGCGGTGCAGATCGGGCTGCACGACGACGCCGACCGCGACGACGTGCGCGCAACCCGCGAGCAGCTCCTCGAGCAGAACCGCCGGACGGAGCACCTGGTCGAGTCCCTGCTCGTGCTCGCCGAGGCCGATCGCGGACTCGCGGGCGCGACCAGCGCCGTCCGTCTCGACGAGGTGACCGACGACGTCGTCGCAGGAGCGGCCACGGACGCGACCGACGCCGGGGTGACCCTGACCCACGAGCGCCGCACCGGGCCTCCCGGCCTGGTCGTCGACGGCGAGCCGACGCTGCTCCGCCAGCTGCTCGTGAACCTGGTCGGCAACGCCGTCGAGTACAACGAACCCGGTGGGTGCGTCCGCGTGACCACCACGAGCGACTGGTTCGTCGTCGAGAACTCCGGGCCGCTGGTGCCCCAGGACGAGGCCCCGCGCCTGGTGGAGCCGTTCCACCGGTGCCCCTCGAGCCCGTCCGCCGAACGGCACAGCGGCCTGGGACTGTCGATCGTCGCCTCGATCGTGCAGGCGCACGGCTGGCGGATGACGATCGATGCGCGCCCGACCGGTGGTCTCGCCGTGCGCGTCGACGTTTCGTCGGTGTAACCCGGTGGGTACCCGGCGCGAAACAGCCGATCGGGTGTGCTGGGACCATGAACGCAACGACCACGACCACCGCTCGTCGGACCCGCTCCCTGCTCGCCGCCGCCGCGGCCCTGGTGCTGCTGCCGGGTCTGCTCGCCTCGTGCTCGGCGGCCGCTCCGGATTCCGGGTCCACGAAGTCCTCCGGGACCGCGGCGAAGGGCGCGACGCTCGCCGAGTGCATGCGCGGCAAGGGCTACGACATGCCGGATCCGTCCTCCGGGGGGACGACGCTCCAGCTGAGCGCGCCCGACGGCGTCGACGAGGACCAGTACCAGGCAGACCTGAAATCCTGCCTCGACGACTCCGCCGGTGCCGGGGAGGCATCTATGGCGAAGCAGATGCCAGGTACGGCAGACCGGCAACGGAAGGCCGCCGAGTGCATCCGGGACCGTGGCTTCGAGGACTACCCCGACGACGAGGAGGCCAAGGCCGGGTACCAGCCCGACGACCAGACGGCGTTCGACGACGTCGCGCGGACCTGCTACGACGAGGCCTTCGCCGGGATCGGCGGCGAGGCCACCGATGCCGGCGACGGAGCCGCGTCGTGACGCGTCCGAGTGGACGCCGCCGCACGATCACGGCGGTGTGTCTGGCGGCGGCGCTCGCCGTCGGTACCGGCGCCTGGGCCGTCCTGGGGCTGCAGCGCGACGAGCCGGCCTCCGCGTCGGCGAGCGGGCAGCCGCACCGGGCGACCGCGACCGTGTCGAAGGGGGACCTGACCGAGTCGAAGGTGTTCGCCGGGACGCTCGGGTACGGGGCGCCGACCGGGGTTCCCGGAGCAGCCGCCGGGACGATCACCTGGCTGCCCGAGCCGGGAAACGTCGTCCGCCGGGACGACCCCGTGTACGCCGTCGACGAGCGCGAGGTGCGTTCGATGTACGGCACCGTGCCGCTGTGGCGCGACCTGTCGCGGGGACGCGACGGCACCGACGTCCGGCAGCTCAACGAGAACCTGGCAGCGCTCGGGTACGACGTGTCGGTCGACGAGGTCTTCGGACCGCGGACCGAGCGTGCCGTGCGGCAGTGGCAGGCCGACCGAGGGCATCGGGTCACCGGCGTGCTGACGGCGGACGACGTCGCGTTCGTGGACGGTGCGGTCCGGGTGGCCTCCGTCGAGGGGGAACTCGGTCAGGCGACCGGTGCCGGAGCCGGGGTGCGCGGTACCGGTGGTCCGGATGCCGGGACCGGCGGCGACGTGCTGCAGGTCACGAGCACCGATCGCGTCGTCACGGCGACCGTCTCGCAGCGCGACGCGGAACGGCTGGCGGTCGGCACGGAGGTGGACGTCCGGATCAACGGCACCGGTGACACGCTGCGCGGAGAGGTCACGGACGCGCACCCGAGCGCGAGCGAGGACGGCGGCAACCAGGTCGACGTCTCCGTGTCCTTCGAACCGGGAGACCGGAAGCTCCCCGCCGCTGCCTCCGCGCAGATCGAGGCGAAGGGCGCCACCGCGCGCGGTGTCCTGTCCGTGCCGGTCGCTGCGCTCGTCGCGGGTTCCGGTGGCGGGTACGCCGTCGACGTGGTGCGCCGCGACGCGACGACGAAGCGGGTACCGGTGGTGCCGGGGTTCACGGCCGACGGACGCGTGGCGATCACGGGCGAGGTCGGCGAGGGCGAGCGGGTGGTGGTGCCGGGATGAGCGGCCGTCCTGACACGGTCCTGTCGCTCCGCGACGTCGTGAAGACCTACGGCGACGTCGGGGCCCTGCGCGGGGTGTCGCTCGAGGTCGCCGCCGGTGAACTGGTCGCGGTCGTGGGCCCGTCGGGGTCGGGCAAGTCGACGATGCTCAACGTCGTCGGGACCCTCGACCGGCCCACGTCCGGCACGGTGACGATCGCCGGCAACGACGTCGCGACGATGTCCGACGACGCTCTGTCCGGACTCCGTGCCGACCACATCGGGTTCGTGTTCCAGCACTTCCACCTGCAAGCCGGCGCGACCGCCACCGAGAACGTCGCCGACGGCCTGCTCTACCAGGGCGTGCCCCGGCGCGAGCGGCACCGTCTGGCGGTCGAGGCCCTGGGTCGCGTGGGCCTGGCGCACCGGGTGGACCACCGACCGCACCAGCTCTCCGGCGGGGAACGCCAACGCGTCGCCATCGCGCGGGCCGTCGTGGGTGACCCGACGATCCTGCTCGCCGACGAACCCACGGGAGCGCTCGACACGGCGTCCGGTGCCGCGGTCGTCGAACTCCTGCGGGAGCTCAACGCGGCGGGCACGACGGTCGTGGTCATCACGCACGACCTCGACCTGGCTGCGTCGCTGCCCCGGCAGGTCCGGATGCGCGACGGCCGGATCGAGCCCGAGGTCGCGCCGGCCGTCGACGAGGTCGCCCGATGAGCCGGCGTCGGTCCGTGGGCGCGGTGGACCTGCTCCGGCTCGGCGTGTTCGGCCTGCGGACCCGGCCGGGTCGCGTGGTGCTGTCCGCCCTCGGGATCGCCATCGGCATCGCGGCGATGCTCGCGGTCGTCGGGATCTCGTCGTCGAGCAAGGCGCAGGTCGACCAGGTGCTCGACGCGCTCGGCACGAACGTGCTCACGGTGACGCCGGCGCAGGGCTTCGGCGAGCCGGAGCCGCTGCCGTCCACCGCCCTCGAGTCGGTGCTGCGGCAGGACGACGTCGGGGCCGCCGCCGCCGTCGGCGCGGTGCCGGACACGGGCGTCTACCGGAACGCACTGGTCCCCGCGCCGGAGACGAAGGGCATCGGGGTACTCGCGGCATGGGGCGACGTGCCGGGGGTCCTCGGCGCGGAGCTCGCGTCGGGCCGCTGGATCGACGACGCTACGGGTGCCCCGCCGCAGGTCGTGCTCGGGGCCGACGCTGCTGCGGCGCTCGGCATCGACACGGTGCTCGCCGACACGCGTGTCTGGACGGGCGGACAGTGGGTGCAGGTCGTGGGCATCCTGCGGCCCGTCCAGCTCGCGGAGGACCTCGACAACCAGGTGTTCGTCCCGCGGTCCCTCGCCGCGCAGCTCGGGTTCGACGAAGCGCCGACCGCGGTCTACACCCGTGTCGACCCGGAGCACGTCGAACGGTCGAGGGACCTGCTCGCCGGTGCGGTCCGACCCGGGGCACCGCAGGACGTCGGCGTGACACGGCCGTCGGACGCGTTGGCCGCGAAGGACGCCACGGACGACTCCTTCACCGGGCTGCTGGTCGGCATCGGCGGGGTGGCCCTGCTCGTCGGGGGCATCGGGGTGGCGAACACGATGGTGATCACCGTCCTGGAACGCCGCGCCGAGGTCGGCGTCCGTCGTGCACTGGGCGCCCGTCGTCGGAACATCCGCGACCAGTTCCTGGTCGAGTCGTTGCTGCTGTCGTTCCTCGGCGGGCTGGCCGGCGTCGTGCTCGGCGTCGCGGTGACGGTCGTCTTCGCCGTCACGCAGGGCTGGCCGGTCGCACTGCCGGTGTGGGCCGTCGTCGGCGGACTCGGTGCCACGGTCGTGATCGGCGGGGTCTCCGGGCTCTACCCGGCGGCACGCGCGGCGCGGATCCCGCCGACGTCCGCCCTGGCGGCCGTCTGACGCGTGCGGTGGACGCGCGCACTGGAGGCCCGGTGCCGGTCCGGCGGACCGGCACCGGGCCTCCAGGCGGTCGCTTCCGCACGCCGGACGTGAGTCGCAGATCATGCCTGGTCATGACCACCTGGTCAAGCATCTGCGTCGATCTGTTCGACATCCGTGATGCCCCGGAAACACGCGGATCGAAAGCGGTCACAGGGACCGATCCAACGGTTGACAAGGGGCCGTGCAGGGTCTTCTATTGCGAATACGCAACGTCCTTTCATAAAGGTCGGACCAAGGGAGTCATCGTGACACGAACGCGTTTCGCCGCACTCGGTGCGCTCGCCCTCGCAGGCGCGCTCGCCCTCACCGGGTGCTCCGCCGGGAGCAACGCCGCTTCCGACGGCGGCACGAAGTCCATCGGCACACCCGATGGCACGGGCAAGACCATCACCGTCTGGATGATGAACGGCGACCTGAGCGACAAGGTGCTCGACGCCGCCGGCAAGCAGTTCACCGCCGACACCGGGGCGAAGGTGAAGATCCAGACCCAGCAGTGGGACGGGATCACCACCAAGCTCACCACGGCGCTCGCGCAGAGCGACGCCCCCGACGTCGTCGACCTCGGCAACACGCAGGTGCCGGTCTACGCGGCAGCCGGCGGGTTGACCGACCTGACGCCGTATCGCGACGAGCTCAAGGACGGCCAGACTTGGCTCACCGGGCTCGAGGGACCCGCCACCGTCGACGGCAAGCTCTACGGGGCGCCGCTGTTCGCCGGCAACCGGGCCGTGGTCTACGACAAGAAGGTCTGGAAGGACGCCGGTGTGACCGACGTGCCGACCACCTACGACGAGCTCACCGCTGACCTCGACAAGGTCAAGGCCGCCAACCCGGCCAGTGACTTCTCCGCCTTCTACATGCCCGGGCAGTACTGGTACGGCGGGCTGCAGTGGGTCTGGGACGCCGGCGGCGAGATCGCCACGGACAAGGGCGGCAAGTGGACCGGCACGCTCGACTCCGCGGACGCGGTCAAGGGGCTGACCGCCTGGAAGGACTTCCAGAACACGTACTCGGCGAAGTCCACCCAGGACATCAACACCGACAAGCCCTCGCAGAGCGACGTCTTCGCACAGGGCAACACCTCGGCGTTCCTCGGGTCCGCCTGGGAGATCGGCTCGATCACCACGGCGAAGCCGGAGCTCGCCGATCGCATCGGCACGTTCCCGATGCCGTCGTCCACGGCGGGGAAGACGCAGCCGGTGTTCCTCGGTGGCTCCGACCTGGGGATCCCGGCGAAGGCGAAGAACCAGGACCTCGCGCTGTACTACCTGAAGATCCTGACCTCGAAGGAGTTCCAGCAGGACCAGGTGTTCGGTGTGGACGGCTGGGAGCCGAACTCGACCGAGCTGCTCGATGCCGTGGCCGATGACGTCGACACCCTGCACAAGCCGTACTTCGAGGCGGCCGGCACGAGCCGACCGACCCCGGCCACCCCGGGCTGGGCCACCATCGAGGGTGACGCCTCGTTCCAGTCGATGTTCGCCGACGTCGCCACCGGCCGGAAGTCGCCGGAGCAGGCCGCCGAGGGCTTCTCGAAGCACCTCACGACCGCGCTGAACGCGCAGCCGTAGGCGATGACGTCCACTGCGGAGCCGGTGACCGACGCGGAGCAGTCCGCGCCGGTCACCGGCGGGCGGGCCGGCGGCGGGCGGGCCCGTGGCCGACGGAGCGACGGGCCGGTTCAGGGGCCGTCGCGGGGTGGGCGCGGCGCGGGTCGTCGGTCGCCGGTCGGGTCGCGGGCGCCGCTCGTCCTGTTGGCCCCGGCGGCACTGCTGCTCCTGGCCCTCGTCGTCTACCCGCTCGTCCGGCTCGTCGTCATCTCGTTCCAGGACTACGGGCTGCGGGCGATCTTCACCGGGCAGGCCGGGTTCACCGGGCTGACGAACTACACGGACGTCCTGACCGACGCGTCGTTCTGGCCGGTCATCCTGCGCACCGTGCTCGTGACGGGCGCGATGGTCCTCGGAACGATCGTCATCGGCATGGGGGTGGCGCAGCTGCTCACCCGCCTCGGGGTCGCGATGCGCACGGTCGTCAGCGTCGTGCTCGTGCTGGCCTGGGCGATGCCGAACGTGGCCTCGAGCCTGGTCTGGCAGTGGCTCTTCCAGCCGTTCTACGGCGTGCTCAACTGGATCATCACGCAGCTGCGGGTGTTCGGCGACCACACCCAGGACAACTGGGCGTCGCACCCGGGGCAGGCGTACACGATCGTGCTGACGCTCGTCATCTGGCAGGCCGTGCCGTTCGTGGCGCTGACGCTGTACGCCGCGCAGTCCCAGATCGCGCCGGAGTACTACGAGGCCGGTGCGCTCGACGGCGCCTCCGTCTGGACGATGTACCGCGCGATCACGCTGCCGGCCCTCGCGCCGACGCTGCTGCTCGTGTCGATCCTGTCGGTGATCTGGGACTTCAACGTCTTCAACCAGATCTGGCTGCTCACCCGCGGCGGACCGGAGGAGGCCACGCTGACCCTCGGCATCTGGACCTTCGTGCAGTCGTTCGTGT
Organism: Curtobacterium sp. MCSS17_006; assembly: GCF_003234215.1. Classification (NCBI taxonomy): domain Bacteria; kingdom Bacillati; phylum Actinomycetota; class Actinomycetes; order Micrococcales; family Microbacteriaceae; genus Curtobacterium; species Curtobacterium sp. MCSS17_006. The sequence continues at coordinate 130,706 of NZ_QKSO01000012.1, forward strand.
CCAACGCCTACGGGCAGGGCGCGGCGATCGCCGTGATCTCGACCCTGATCCTCGGGGTGCTCACCAGCTACTACATCCGCCGGCTCGTCCGCAGCGGTGAGGAGGACCTGTGACCGTCTCGAGAACGGCGCCCCGTGCGGGCAGCGTCTCCGCGCCGGGCCCCGTGCGGGTGCGCAAACGCAAGCCGCGCATCGTCGCGAACACCATCGCCGTGGTGTTCTGCCTGGTCTGGGTGTTCCCGATCTACTGGATGGTGAACACGGCCTTCAAGCCCGCCGACGAGGTCACCACGATGATCCCGATCTGGGCGCCGCTGCACCCGACGCTCGACAACTTCACGCGGGCGCTCACGCAGGAGGGCTTCCTGGTCTACCTGCGCAACTCCACCATCGTCGTGGTGGCGGCCGTGCTGCTGTCGATCGTCGTCGGGTTCCTGGCGTCGGCGGCACTGTCGCGGTTCCGGTTCCGGGGTCGGCGGGCGATCCTGGTCGCGATCCTGTTCGTGCAGATGATCCCGTCGGGCGCGCTGCTCATCCCGCTGTTCCTGTCGTTCCAGACCCTGGGGCTGCTGAACAGCTACGTCGGGCTGATCCTGGCGTACGTGGCGAGCGTGCTGCCGTTCTCGATCTGGGTGATGCGCGGCTTCTTCGTGGCCGTCCCCGTCGAGATCGAAGAGGCCGCGAAGGTCGACGGCGCCGGCACCTTCCGGATCCTGTGGAGCGTGCTGTTCCCGCTCGTCATGCCCGGGGTCATCGCCACGAGCGTGTTCGCGTTCATCGCGGCGTGGAACGACTACCTGATCGCGTACGTGATGCTCAAGGACCAGGGGATGTACACGCTGCCGGTCTGGCTCGCCGGGTTCTCGACGAACAAGGGCACGGACTTCGGTGGGCTGATGGCCGCGAGCGTGCTGTTCTCGATCCCCGTCGTGGTGTTCTTCCTCATCGTGCAGCGCCGGCTGGTGAGCGGGATGACGGCGGGCGCCGTGAAGGGGTAGCGCTCGGACGGCCGGCACCTGTGGACGTGTTGGTTGCATGACGGAACGGTTGCGTTCTTGTGGGTTTCAGACGTACAGTGCTCGAAACCCAACGGAACGAAGGAGTTCGGGCATGTACGCAACCGAGCGGCACACCGCCATCGCCGCCGAGCTGCAGTCCGCCGGTCGCGTGTCGGTCGCGGGTCTGGCCGAGCACTTCGACGTCACCACCGAGACCGTTCGCCGTGACCTCGACGCCCTCGAGTCCGCCGGGGTCCTGCGCCGGGTGCACGGGGGAGCGGTCCCCGTCGGCCGCTCGAGCGTCGTCGAACTGAGCGTCGCCGAGCGCGAGGGGCAGCACGGCACCGCGAAGTCCGCCATCGCCCGCGCCGCGATGCGCCTGGTGCCGCCGACCTTCACCGGCTCGATCGCCCTCGACGCCGGCACCACCTGCGCCGCCGTCGCCTCCGAGCTCGCCCGCTGGGAGCCCGAGGTCGCCGGCTCGACCATCACCGTCATCACGAACTCGGTGCCGATCGCCGCGACCCTGCAGCACAGCGAGCACCTCGAACTGCACCTGCTCGGCGGCCGCGTCCGTGGCGTCACGAGCGCCGCCGTCGGCACGGCCACCGTCGAGCAGATCGGCGCGCTCCGGCCCGACGTGGCGTTCATCGGCACGAACGGCCTGTCCGCCGGCTTCGGTCTGAGCACCCCGGACGAGTACGAGGCCGCCGTGAAGGGCGCCTACGTGCTCGCCGCCCGACGGGCCGTGGTGCTCGCCGACGCCGCCAAGCACGGCGTGGAGGCCCTGATGCGGTTCGCGCGCCTGGACGAGATCGACACGCTCGTCACCGACGAACAGCCCCCGGCCGACCTCGCCGGTGCGCTCGCCGACGCCGACGTCGAGGTGGTCGTCGCATGAACGCCCGCATCGTCACGGTCACCCCGAACCCGTCCCTCGACCGCACGATCGAGCTCGCCGGCGAACTGCAGCGCGGCGCCGTCCAGCGTGCGACCCGGTCCACCGCGGAACCCGGCGGCAAGGGCGTCAACGTCTCCCGCGTGGTCGTCGCGAGCGGCGGGGACACCGTCGCCGTCCTGCCCGGCGACGAGCTCGACCCGGTCCTGCTCGGCCTGGCCACCCGCGGCATCCCGACGGCCGCGCTGCCGATCGGGGCGCCCCTCCGCTCGAACGTCACCGTGACCGAACCGACCGGCACCACGACGAAGCTCAACGAACCCGGGCCCTCGCTCGCCGGTCGCCTCCACGACCTCGCTGCGTTGGTCGCCGACACCGCCGCTGCGACCGCCACCGGCCCCGCCGCCCGCTGGGTCGTGGTCGCCGGGTCGCTGCCGCCCGGCCTGCCCGACGACGCGCTCGCCGTGCTCGTCCGGGCCGTCCGTGCCCGCCACGGTGCCGACGTCCGGATCGCCGTCGATTCCTCCGGGGTGCCGTTCACCGCGCTGCTGCAGTCGGGCGAACGGATCGACCTGGTGAAGCCGAACGCCGAGGAACTCGCCGAGGTCGTCGGCGGCGACCCCGAGGAGTACGAGCGCGACCTCGACGCCGCGGTCGCCGGAGCCCAGCGGCTGCGGCGGAAGAACGTCGGCACGGTCCTGCTCACCCTGGGCAGTGCCGGCGCCGTGCTGGTCTCCGACGAGGGCGCGTTCGCCGCAGCTGCACCGAAGATCGTCGCCCGGTCGACCGTCGGCGCGGGGGACTCCTCGCTCGCCGGCTACCTGCTCGCCGAGGTCGCCGGAGCCTCACCCGAGCAGCGTCTCGCACAGGCCATCGCCACCGGTGCCGCCGCTGCGGCACTGCCCGGCAGCGACGTGCCGGCACTCGACCACACCGACCCGACGGCGGTCTCCGTCCGGGTGCTCGACACGCACCCGGACGGAGACCGCCGTCGGGTCGGTGT